>JAYSQA010000180.1:0-1521 GCA_043721775.1 Rhodobacterales bacterium | reverse complement strand
TCGGCACGCCGGGCGACGACGCGCACCAGCATCGGCGCGCCGCCATCGGATGTGTAGATCGCCTCTGTGCCGATGTTCGGATCGGCGAAGAGCATCTCGATGGCGGCACTGAGCGCGTTCATCACGTCCGCCGTGCCGAACGCAGCACCTGCGGGCGGGTGCAGATCGGCAAAGGGTTCGACTCAATCTCGAGCCGGACACATTCGTCACGGTTGCGGTCGGGGATCATCCGCGCATAAAGAGGCTGGCCCAGCGTGTTCACCGTCTCGAACGTGTCGGCGGGGGCGTGGTAGATTTCAAACAGCCCGTCCACGGCCTCGGGGTAGAACACCGCCTTGTCGGTCGCCACCCCAAAGCCCGCACCGCCCCGGTAGCGGCGGAAGGTGATGCCGCCGAAGCTGACTTCGTCGGCGATGCGCGAGCGCAGATCGGCGGCAGCGGCGGTGTTCAGGTAGGTCTCGCGCACCTCCTTGTGCGCCACCAGATCGGCAAAAAAGGCCGAGCCGCATTCGGCGCGCAGCGCGATGGCGCTGGTGGCGAGGCCGCCCATCGTATCCTCGACGCTTTCGATGAGCGCCTGGCAACGTTTGCGCAGTGCACCCGAGGCCGGGGTGGCGTTGTCGAGATCAAAATCCACCTCGGTGGCCGGGGTGATGCCGAACTCGGTGAAGGTGTTCACCACCGTGGCACCGTCGCGGGGGTCTTTCACCAGCCTCTGGATGCCGTTGAAGAGGTGATATTCAAAGGTGGTCTCAGCGTCGTTGCGCAAACGGCCCAGCTTGCGGGCGACTTCGGCCTGCACCTGCTGGGTGGCGGATTACAGTTGATACTTCGACATGAGGAACATCACCAATTTCTTTGGACGATGTGCCTGTGTCCCAATGCATGACAGGACGGGCAGGCCCAATTCCTGACGTGCGGTTGTCAAGTTGCCCAGATGCATGGCGACGGAGTAGTCGGTAGTCCGTCCCGTCAGTTCTTTGGCTTTGTTTAAAAGTTCTGTGCGGCGGATCGTCCGGCCCGCGCGTTCTTGCCCGATAGCGTGGGCATAGACACCATCGGTGATTTCATATTCTTGATCCGTCCACTCCTTAGCCATGCGATACTCCCAAGCTACAAAACATATACGACCTTAAGCCTATTGATACGCGAACGATCCTTCAACCAACATTCCGTTGGACGTCCGGATCAGCGGACGAGGATGCCGAGGGTCAGCAGGGCGGCATAGGCAGCGGCGATCTGGGGTGCGGTGGGCGTGCCGGGGATGCTGATCTCGTATTGGTTGACGATGGCGGGGCCGCGGATCAGCACGACGGCATTCTTGTCGCCGCCGCTGGCATCGACACTGTCCCACAGGATGGCGGCGGCCGTCTGGGTGCCGTTCGCAGCGGCGGGATCGTGGGCCGCGTATTTGCCCGAGGCGGTGATCTTGCCCAGAATGGTGCCGGGTTGGAGATTGCCGGAGGCCAGGATGACGGTGCTGCGGCAATAATCGCGCAGCGCCTCCCAGACGAGGAAGCC
>JAYSQA010000179.1:0-46166 GCA_043721775.1 Rhodobacterales bacterium | reverse complement strand
TTTCAATCCTTGGGCAATGGCCGTTCTGGTCGCGTTGGCCATCTGGGCGGGGCGCACCCGCCCTGGTGCTGCGGCCATCGTCGTGTTGGTATTCGCGTTCCTGTCGCCGCTTTGCGCGCTGTCATCAGCGCTGTTCTCTGTGCGGGTGGTGCATCACGTTCTGCTCGTGGCGGTTGCAGCCCCGCTTTTCGCGCTGTCGCGGCCAGCGCGGGCGGCGAAGGGGGTCGGTCTGCCGTTCCTTCTGGCCGCGGCAGCGCTGTGGCTGTGGCAGGCGCCCACCGCCTATGACGCCGCCCTCGGGCACATGGCGATTTACTGGGTCATGCAGGCCACCCTGTTCGGTTCGGCCTGGCTGTTCTGGCGCTCCGTGTTTTCGCAACCCGGCGGGTCTGGCGTGGGATGGGTGTTTCTGGCCTATCTTGCAATGGGAATGCTTGGCGCGATCCTGACCCTTGCGCCCGATGCTGTTTACGCGACGCACGCGACGACACCGCTGCTGTGGGGGCTGTCTCCGCTGTCTGACCAGCAGCTTGGCGGTCTGGTGATGTGGATGCCTGCGGGCCTGCCGTTTGCGGTCTGGGGTGGAATGCTGGCGCGGTGGGCGTGGCGTCACATGGGAGAACCACTGTGATCTGGGTTGAAGGGCTGGTCCCGCATCTAAAGGCGCTTCACCTCAGCTTTGTTACGGTCTGGGTGGCTGGGCTGATCGCCTTGCCACGGATGCTGGCCCGCCACGACCGCGCTATCGTGCAGGCCGAATTTGCACAAATACGCCGTGCGACTCATTTCGGATATGTGTGGGTCATCACACCCGTGGCAATATTGGCAATTTTCACCGGATCAGCCCTTATCTTCATGCGCGAGATATTCACCGTGTGGATTTTTGCGAAACTCATCCTCGTCACCGGGCTTGTCGCGATGCACGCATGGGTCGGCCACACGATCATTGCTGTGGCCGAAACCGAAGGCGCGCATGTACCGCCCGCGCCTCTGGTTCCAACGATCCTTATCTTTAGTCTGGTGATCGGCGTCCTGTTTCTTGTTCTGGCCAAGCCCGAACTGGGCGAAATGCCGATGCCGTCGTGGCTTTTGCAACCTTTGGGTCGTCAGTTGGCCTTTGATACTCCCAAACCATAGTCGAAAACGAACTTGCCCCCATGCCAACCTGTGGCTGCCACGACAATGACCGCAAAGCCGGACATAAGTATGCCCCAAGGCAGAATGGCAGACTCATATCCAGTCAGACGCCACCCCCAGTTCAGTCCCAAAAGGGACAGCAGCATGACAGCGATCTCGAAATGCGTTCAGGCTGCGGCGCGGATGCGGATGCCGGGGACCATCAGCAACTCCATGGTGCCGCTGGCCCCTGCCAACAGGCCGAACAGAAAAGCAGTTCCCGTGGCCCAGAGCGCCGCCCAGGCCCAGCGCTCCCGACCCGACCACCAATACAGCAGGTCAGCCCCAAAGGCACAGAACGTCAGGGCCACCGGAAAGGCCACGGTCATGGCATGCAGCGGATGGCCCCAGATCGCAACGCGGCTTTGAGTTTGGCGAAAGGCGGGATCGTTGATGATCGGGTCTTCGAACGGGGTAATATCCTCTTCCCCCTGCGTCATTTTTTGTGTCACCCGAGACTCCTGCGTAGTGTTGCTATCGGCATAACGCTTCAGGTGTCCTGCACATTCCCGCAGGGCGCCCGGTGAATGTCGAGATCACCAGCACCGATGTGATCCATTCGTTCTGGGTGCCGCGGCTGGCAGGCAAGCTTGATGTGATCCCCGGCCATGTAAACGTGCTGCGGATCAAAGCCGCAAGTCCGGGCACGTATTCGGGGCAAAGTGCAGAGTTTAGCGGGCGCGGCTACCGCGAGCATGTGTTTATGGTTGAGGCGCATGATGCCGCATCTTGGGCCGCATTCCTGCGAGAAGGCACACCATGACCAGTTCCACCCCAACAGAACGCGGCACAGCTCTGCGCCTGCACCGGGCGCTCGCGCGGATATGGGGATCTGATCCGCGCCTGCGTGGCTGGCTGACCACTAGCAACAACAACGACATCGGCACCCTGTTTCTGATCGTCGCGACCACGTTCTTTGTCATTGGCGGCATCCTTGCGATGCTGATCCGCGCGCAGCTTGCCACCCCCAATTCTGCCTTTATGGAACCGCAGGTCTATAACCAGATCTTCACGATGCACGGCACCGTAATGATGTTCCTGTTTGCGATCCCGTTTTTCGAGGCGATGTCGATGCTTCTGCTGCCGGGCATGCTCGGCACCCGCGATCTGGCCTTTCCGCGTCTTGGCGCCTACGGGCTGTGGGTCTACATCTTTGGCGGCAGTGCGGTGATCATCGCCATGCTGATGGGGCTTGCACCCGATGGCGGCTGGTTCATGTATCCGCCGTTATCCTCGGCGGCATTTTCGCCGGGGGTTGGGGCCGATGTCTGGCTGCTGGGCATCACGTTGATCGAGGTTTCGGCCATCGCGACGGCAATCGAGGTGACCGTAACCGTGTTGCGGTATCGTGCTGCGGGGATGAGCCTGTCGCGGATGCCAATCTTCGCTTGGTTCATTCTGGTGGTGTCGGTAATGATACTGACGGCCGTTCCGCCGATGATCCTTGGGTCATTGTTGCTGGAGGTGGAACGCGCCTTTGACTGGCCGTTTTTTTTTGGTCGAAAACGGCGGCGACCCGTTGCTGTTGCAGCATCTGTTCTGGCTGTTCGGTCACCCCGAAGTTTACATCATCTTTCTGCCCGCCGCCGGCATGATCGCAACAATCCTGCCGGTGATGGCACGGACCAGGCTGCCGGGATATAGGTGAATCGTGGCGGCGGCGGTATCGCTGGCGGTGCTCAGTTTCGGGTTGTGGGTCCACCACATGTTCACCACCGGCATTCGTACCGAACCAGCGGACGATCTTGCCGCTCTCGTCGCGAATGGGTTTGTTTCTTTTACTTCTTGCAGAAGGGCCCGCACAGCGGCGCGCAGCGGTTTACGCAAAATATCGTATAGCGCGAAACTGGGAGTGCCCGCAGCGGGTTCAAGGTATTGGCCCATCGCCCCGCCGCAAAAAACTGACGATCTGTTGGTTCACGTCGACGACGTTATGTGGTGGATAGTATTTCTCCATCGCCCGGCGGGCGTTCTTGTCAATGCGGTCACCAAAGCCTGTCGCGGGTGCGGCAGGAATTGGCGTGGCGTCGCCCGCGGTGCTGCGCATCAGCAAATCAGGCAAAACCGTGCTATCGGTTTCGCGACGCTTAAAGATGCGGTATTTCTTGTCGGTGGCGCTGGACAGCTTTGCGGTGCGTGTCACCGATTCGGATGACCCCAGAAACAGCCGCCCACCGGGTTTCAACGCGTAGTGAAAGCTGCGCATTATGCGACCTTGCATCATTGGGTCAATATAAATCAAAAGATTGCGGCAAGAAATCAGGTCAAGTTTGGAAAAAGGCGGGTCTTTGATGATGCTATGCGGTGAGAATATGCACATTTCACGAATTTCAGGCGCAATGACCGCTTCATTGCCATGCAGCTTGAACCATCTCTCCAGACGTTCTGGTGACATTCCGGCAATAGGCAGCTGATAGCGCCCCGGCCGCGCCGTTGCGATGGCACGGTCGTCAATGTCGGTGCTGAAAATCTGGATTTTCGGCTTTGGACGCCGGTTGCCGAACGCTTCTCGCAGCAATATGGCGATGGTGTAGGCTTCGTCGCCTGTGGCACACCCCGGCACCCAGACCGTCTCATCCGCGCCCTAGTTGGCAACAAGACCCTTCAGCACAGTATCATTCAATGCGTCAAAGGCGACAGGATCGCGAAAGAATTGCCTCACCCCGATCAACAGTTCGCGAAATAAATGATCAAGGTCTTCCGGCTGATCGCGCACTCTTTCAATGTAGGCGTCGGTCGTTTCAATCTGCAACAACTGCATCCGGCGCTGAAGCTGCCGCAGCAGCGTTTTTCCTTATATTGCAGAAAGTCGTGCCCGGTCCGTGCCCGCAGGGCGCCGAAAATCGTCGCAATGTGTTGGGTCGCATCGGTCCGTGTTCCATTTCCGTCTTTGTTGACCGACACAGAATGCAGGTGTTTTCGATATGCCATCAGCCGCGCGGGCATGCCCTCAACTGCAAGCACGTCATCGACCTGCCCGGATGCAGCGGCCCTTTGCGGCATGCCTGGCAAGGCATGGCTGTCATATTCGGCCTGAGCAAGCGTAAGACCGCCGTTTTCCCGGATCGCGGCGGACCCCAGCGTCCCGTCGCTTCCGGTGCCTGACAGGATGATGCAAATTGCATTTTCCCCCTGATTCGCGGCGAGCGACTGCAGAAAAGTGGCAATGGGCCGCCGTGTCTGGCGTGGCGGCGCTGGCTTGACAACCCGAAGGTGACCGCCGCCGATCGTCAGTGTGGCATCGGGCGGGATGACAAATACACTGTCGGCAGTCACCTGCACCCCATCAACCGCCTCGACGACCGGGATCGATGTTGATTTGCCAAGAAGATCTGCCAACATGCTTTTGTGATCAGGCGACAGGTGCTGAACAAGGACATAAGCCATTTCGGTATCCGGCCCGGTGCTGGCATGGGCCGCTCGTGGCCGCACAGCTATTTCGGTGACCACAAGCAATGAATACTCGCACCTCAGTCAAGCAGCGACCAGCATGTACCACCTCACCGTCCATACGGAAAAGTTCCCAGATTGCGAAATTCGTGGTCAACTGGCGTTGATGCAATAGCGACAGGCAATCCCGCACGCGCTGCTTGGCTACAGCGCGTGCGGGCCATAAGGGAAATAAGGATGTGAACTTGCGGGTGGAACCCCATGTCCACCGATGTGTTTATCAAGAGAAGCGGATGACAGGCCTGTCAATCAAAACTGGCGGCACAAGGAACAAAGCGGTTTTTCTGATTTCCCGCCCTGACCAACGCAATGGTAATCGAGCCTTTACCCCGTCTGCTTGTGGTCTGCTTCACTTATGTTCCGCGCTTGTATGAACCTTGTCGAAAACAAGGATCGGCATCAGTCGGTGATTTCGAACACCAGGCCCTACTTCTGCCTCGGATCAATCAAGTCAGCACCAGCAGTCACCAACCGCCCCTTACGCCCTTCAATGACTGCTTCTGCCAGCGCACGGGTGGCGTTGCGAACTTCGTCCTGAATGTTCTTATCTGCATCTAACGCCGCGTGACTTGTCGCATAAGGCTGCCAATAGCCGATGTAGCGGTCAACCTCCGCGCTTGGCCCGGCAGGGGTCAGCTTCATGAACTTCAGCCAGTCCGACAGCGACCGGCGCACGTTTTCGACGCCTGCAACATCGCCGTGCACCACCACGGAAAACGCCCGTCCCGCCAGATGGCGAGGGTAGTTCCAGCCTGCCAACTCGATCTTTTTGGCTAAGGTTGCATCCTTGCCATCGGTCAAGGTTGGATCGGGGTTGCCGCCATCGGCGCAGACCAACCGGTCCATCATCAGCTTGATCGGCGATGTAACCTGATACCAGTTGACCGGGGTTACGATCATCACGCCGTGGGCCGCGACCCACAGCGGATAAATGTCATTCATCCAGTCCTGTGTCTGCCCCATGGCGTGATTTGGGTAACACGAGCAGGGCCAGTGGCACAGCGGGGCTGCGGTTGAAAAACATGCCTTGCAGGGGTGAATATTGCGGCCATACTCGGACGCCAGCCGTGACAGATCGAGGATATCGACCTTCACCTTGAATTCCGTTTCAATAACCGCTTGCGCAATTTCAATCAGCCGAAAGCTTTTTGACATCTCGCCGGGGCAGGTGTGTTCAGACCGGGACGATCCGTTGATCAGCAGAATACGGGGCGTCTGTTTTTTGTCGTCGTGGCGCAGTTGTGCCGCCTTTACGGCCTCATGTGCGGCAAGCCAGTCAACCGAAAGATCGTATCCGGCCTTGGAAAAGCCCGGCCCGGCTTTTTGGGTCACCGGGCTTTTTCGCGATTTGTCATAGGCATCCCAGGCAACATTCACAATTTTTTCCAGTTCGGCCTGCACGGCACGGAAAGCCGGATCGAAAAACTGATCATTGTAGCGCCGTTTGAATTCGGCTTCGATCAGTTGTGGACTTGGCATGCCCTTGCGCGGTTTGATGGCCTTGTCCGGTTTTGGCGTCGAAGGCATGGCGGTCTTCCTTTCCATCAAGGGGCAGGGTGCCGGGAGGTGCTGAGAACCATCAACCTTGAAACAGGGCCTCCCGTGCCCAATGCCGCAGGTTCTTGCAGCCGTTCGCAAACGCCTCAACCGATGCTTCGTCGGTCAACGCGCAGAAGGCATCGTCCTCTGCCCCGGCCAAACCGCAAACCGCTACAAGCGCACTCGCTTGCTCAGACCACCCCACGTATTTGCAGTGTTGATGCGCGTCTGTCAGGAAGGCCTTTGCTGCCGGGTTGGTGGCCAGACTGTCTTTGCCCGGCAGTATGGCCACCGCGTCGAACAAGACCGATGGCGCGCCGCCGATCTTTTCATCCACCGCATGCAGATTGTTCTTGCTGCAAGTCACGCCGCCAATCCTGGGTGCGATGATCTTGATCAATCCCCCAACCTCTGCGGTGGCCCTTTCCAATGCGGCCAGCAGGGATCCATCAAAGCCGTCGCTGAGCATCACGCCCATCACCCGGCCCTTGAAGCTTTGCGGCGGGTTTGACTGGATGCTGAGCGCAGGCGAGGGTTTCAGGTCGGTGCGTGTCGGGCGTGCCGCCGGCGCGGGCGCAGGCATATCGGCCAGCCCCAGCCCCTCGGCTACACGCACCGCCATACCCTCGTCTACATTGCGCAAATGCGACACGATCCGCGCGCGGATGCCGGATTCGGCGCATTTCGACAACTCAAACACCAGTGCCGCCGCGATGTGACCTTGTTCGCTGGAGGTCTGGCTGATGTAGAACTGCCGGGCCTGACTATAATGATCGGCAAAACTTTCGGGCCGCAGGCGGGCCTTTTCGCCAGAAACAGGGGCGCTGTAGCTGACATAACCTTCCAATGGATGTGCGCGGGGGCCTGTCCCCCAACCGTTGGGTTCATAATTGACCCGACCCTTGCGGTGGGCGGTCTGCATATGGCCATCCTGCTGGTAATTGCTGACGGGGCAACCCTTTGGTGCATTGACGGGGATCTTGGTAAAATTCGGTCCGCCAAGGCGTTTCAACTGGGTGTCGAGATAGGAAAAGTTGCGCCCCTGCAGCAGCGGATCATCGGTAAAATCAATTCCCGGCACAACGTTCTGGGTGCAGAATGCCACCTGTTCGGTTTCGGCAAAGAAGTTCTCTACCGCCCGGTCCAGCCGCATGGTGCCGATGATCTGCACCGGGCAGTCCTCTTCGGGGATCAGTTTGGTTGGGTCCAGTACGTCAAAAGCAAAACCATCGGCAAACGCCTGATCGAACAGTTGCACGCCCAGATCCCATTCAGGGTAATCGCCCCGGTCAATCGAATCCCACAAATCGCGGCGGTGGCGGTCGGCGTCCGCGCCGTTGCTTTTCACCGCCTCATCCCAGACCACCGATTGCAGGCCCATCATGGGCTTCCAGTGAAATTTTACAAAGGTGGATGTGCCATCAGCAGTCACGAAACGGAAAGTGTGAACGCCAAACCCTTCCATCGTGGTGAAGGATCGCGGGATCGCGCGGTCCGACATGGCCCACATGATCGTGTGCATCGCCTCGGGCGTCAGCGAGATGAAATCCCAGAAGTTGTCATGCGCTGAAGCCGCCTGCGGGAAATCCCGGTCAGGTTCCGGTTTGACGGAATGGATCAGGTCTGGAAACTTGATGGCGTCCTGAATGAAAAATACTGGCGCGTTGTTGCCCACGAGATCCCAGTTGCCCTGGTCGGTGTAGAACTTGACCGCAAAGCCCCGGATATCGCGGGCGAGGTCGGGCGAGCCTTTGCTGCCCGCAACAGTGGAAAAGCGGACGAACACCTCGGTTTGTTTGCCAACTGCGGCAAAGGGAGCGGCGCGAGTGACATCAGCCATCGCGCGGGTGCAGGTGAATGTGCCGTGCGCGCCGTATCCGCGCGCGTGGACCACACGTTCGGGTATGCGTTCATGGTCAAAATGAAAAATCTTTTCACGCAGGGCAAAATCTTCCAGCAATGTCGGGCCGGGTGCGCCAATACGCAACGAATTCTGGTTGTCGGCGATAACAACACCCTGTGCCGTGGTCAGCCTTTCAGTCCCATCGGCTGCGTGCTGATGGATCTCGCCGCCAGTTCCACGGACTGAAATCAGGTCATTTATGTCTGACGATTGGGATGGCGTTTTCATGGACGTTCCTTTTCTGAATTTCAAAGGATGGAACCGCAGCCGGCCCCTGCAACAGCCCAGATCAACACGATCTGGTGTGACTTTCCGCTTCGCCGATCGCAATGGTTGGCTTGGGCTCCACGGGTTTGGCAGTTGCCGGTTTTGGCGCAGTTTTGGCTGGCTTTGCGTCTGGGTCCGATTCTGCGGAAGCGCCGTGCAGAGCAGGCTCTTTAGGGGTGGGTTTTTGCATTGGGGCCTCCTGATGTTGGGCTTTCGAAGCTTACTGGATACCAACTCCGTTCGCCGCCGACCGTTCCACAACCGATGACGCCATGTGCGCTTGAAGCGAGCTACGCGTCGCTGTCGGCCATAACCCGCCAAAACCAAAGCAGGCGCAAATCTTTGGGAACAACAGCGACGCGACCACGTTTCCCTTTCGCCACGCAGGCATCGCGTCGCTCCATTGGTAAACGGCACGAAGATCACCTTATAGCCTGACGGTGGTTCGCGATTCCACGGCCCATGCTGACCGACAAACCCCCCGCCGAAGTATTTGGCCGGAAACAGGGTGCCGGTGTTGAACGCCAGACCCAACGAGCCAGTGTGTGCGCCAAGGGCATAATCCGGCGCGATTGCACTCGCCACCAGATCGGGGCGCGGCGGCTGCGCGCGGTCGTTAACCGTCTGAGTGTAGTAACCGCAGGGCCAGCCATAGAAGCTGCCGATGCCGCGCCCCGGAACCAAGCAGACCATGCTGATTGTTCTGCTTTGCGCCCCCGAAGGCGCCACGATGGAGAAAATCACCGCCGAAACCGGCTGGTTGGCACATACTGCGAGGGGAGCGATCTCAGGGGCTTTGGGCAAGAAGCTGGGGCTGGTTGTAACTTCGGCGAATGAGGAAGGCAGGGGGCGGGTCTACCGGATCTTGGTATCCGAACAGAGTTAATCCAAGGCCTGCGTTAGGCGCATCCTTTGGTCGTCCGTTTTGGGATTTTGCGGGGTGGCCGGGCAGGCGCTGAGATGGGGGGGCTGGATCAGGCAACGCATTTCAGACGCAGCATTGACCACCAAGCTTCGTTGTTGTCTTCAGTGACCGGGGGGCGGCGGTCAGTCCACCCCGAACTCCAGCATCTTTTCCAGACCTTCGGTCAGGAACTCGCCCACTTCTGGCTGGCCAAGCAGATAGCGGCTGACAAGTCCGTCATGCTGTTGGCGGGCGAGGGCTTTGGTGGCCTCCCATTCGTCCGGCTCAGCATCGCCGCGACCGATCCAGAACAGGGCGACCAGCGCGTCCTTCTGTTCGTCATTCATGCTTTCAATCTCTTGCGTGATCTCGTCGCGGCTTAAATCGCCCGGCGTTTCCTGCAAGGTTTCGGCGACCGCGTCGTCGGTGGCGTTGCCGCCAAGATCGTCGACGTTCATCCCCTCTTTTGCCATCACGGCATTGAACCGCAACACAAGTTCCTCAATCTCGGCATCGTCAAACGGCAGTGCGGCCATTTTTAACTCCTGCTTTTACGGGTTGGTGGCTACCATGCCTGTGCGGCACAGATTTCGTTTCTTTCAGATCAGCTAAGACCACAAGACGGCCAGTCATGGCTCAGGCCAGCAGCGTCACCAATGCCAGGGCGGCCTCTTTCGAGGATGCCGGGTTCTGCCCGGTGACCAGTTTGCCATCCACGACGACATGCGACGCCCAGTCCGCACCCTTGGAGTAGACCGCCCCGTTCGCCACCAGCATATCCTCAACCAGAAACGGCACAACATCGGTCAAACCTGCCGCAGCCTCTTCGGTATTGGTGCAGGCGGTGACATTGCGGCCCGATACCAGCGGCTTGCCATCCGCAGCCTTGGTGTGGCGAAAGATTGCGGGCGCATGGCAGACGGCGGCAATTGGTTTGCCGCCACGGGCAAAATACTCGATCAGGTGGATGCTGACCGGATCTTCTGCCAGATCCCACAGCGGCCCATGGCCGCCGGGGTAGAACACGGCATCGAAGGCGGCCATGTCAACGTCCGACAGCTTGACCGTGTTGGCCAGTGCGGCGCCTGCGCCCGGATCGCCCTTGTAACGCCGCGTGTCGTCGGTCTGGGCGTCCGGCGCATCGCTTGCGGGGTCCAGCGGCGGCTGGCCGCCTTTCGGGGACGCAAGACTGATCGCAGCACCCGCGTCCGACAGAACGTAATAGGGTGCGGCAAACTCTTCCAGCCAGAAGCCGGTCATCTTGCCGGTATTCCCCAGCGCGTCATGCGAGGTCAGGACCATCAGAATATTCATGTTTGGATATCCTTGTTTTCGATCACATTCGCCGGGCCAACATGGATCACCCGTTTGCCGAAGTTTTCGCCGCGCAGCAGGCCGATAAAGGCCTGCGGCGCCGCTTCCAGCCCTTCGATCATCTCTTCGCGGTACTGCATCTTGCCCGCAGCCAGCCATGCGCCCATCGCCTTGGCAAATTCGGGGTAGAGATGGCCGAAGTCCTGAAAGATGATGAAGCCGCGCATTGTCAGCCGCTTGCGCAAAATCTGTCCCATCAACCAAGTCATCCGGTCCGGACCCGCAGGCAGGCCGGTTGCGTTGTACTGCGAGACCAGCCCGCAGACAGGCACGCGGGCGGCGGCGTTCAAAAGGGGTACGACTGCGTCAAACACTGCGCCGCCGACATTTTCAAAATAGACGTCGATGCCTTTGGGTGCCGCAGCCCGCAGTTTTGCGGCGAAATCGCCGGATTTGTGGTCGACGCAGGCATCAAACCCCAGCGTACCCACCGCATATGCGCATTTGTCAGCCCCGCCCGCGATGCCCACCACCGAACATCCCATCAGCCGGGCAATCTGCCCCACGGTAGCCCCGACGGGTCCGGTTGCAGCAGCCACACAGACCGTCTCCCCGGGCTTCGGCAACCCGATCTGCGTCAGACCCGCCCAAGCGGTGAAGCCCGGCATCCCCAGAATCCCCAGCGCCCAGGACGGATGCGCCATGCCTGCGTCCAGCAACGTGACGCCCGCTCCATCCGACACCGCATAGTCCTGCCAGCCGTTGAAGCACAGCACCCGGTCGCCCGCGCTGAAACCGGCCACATGCGATGTCATCACTTGCGCAACCGTGCCACCTTCCATGACGCCGCCAACCGCCACCGGGGGGGCATACGAGGGTGCGTCGCTCATCCGGCCGCGCATGTATGGGTCCAGCGACAGATAGACGCTGCGCAACAGCATCTGACCCTGCGCCGGCGCTGGAACCGGGACCGTTTCCAGCCGCAAGGTCGCCAGCGTGGGCTCGCCGTTGGGGCGTTCTGCCAAAACGAACCGGCGGTTCAGCGTGTCTGTCTGCGGCATCGTCAATTCCTGCTTAACATGACGGATATCCGGCACGACTTGCCCGTTTTCCGGCGGCCCACGGTTGGGCCGCCGCCTCATCTTCGGGCAATTCCGGCGCCTTCAGACCGCATCATCTGGTTTTGTCGGGCCATAGTGGCTTGCCATATCCGACTCGAAAGCCGCGTTTATCGGGCGGGAACTATCGTACTCCGGGCTGGTGCGGATTTGGTCGCGGGTGACGCCCAGATAGATCAGATGCTCGGTCCAGCGGATGGCTTGCGTGGACCGCGGCGAGATCAGAACCTCCTTGCCCCGCCACCAGTTGCTGGTGTTGATGATCAGGTAGCGCAGCGACCAGTCCGAATCCTCGATCAGCACATCCGACAGATGGCCAATGTCGCCATCGGTGGCATGGATGTGATAGCCGCTGATCTCGGCCACACTGCGCAGGTTGGCGTCGTCATTCTGACGCATCATCTGGGCGATCTCGCCCTCGCGACGTTCGACCTCGAGCGAGGGGGCCATCGGCACCATGCCACCCCAATAGGCAAAACCGCTCATGTAAAGATCGGTCCCCCAATAGGGGCTGAAGCCATAATAGTGATAAGCGCTGGATTCGAACTGACGCGACACGGGACGGTGGGTGTCAACATCCGGGCTGCCCTTGACCTGCGCCATCGTCAAGTTGACCGGGAAGGTGCGCGCCTCTGGGTCGGGATGGCCAAGTGCGGAAGCCGGGATCAGAACGCGGTGGTCCGCCCACCAGTTGCCAGTCTCGACCACCAGCCATCGTACCGTCCAGCTGGCATCATCAAACAGCAAATCGCTGACCGTCCCCAAGGTGCCATCGCTGGCCTGAACATCGTAACCCGTTGTATCCGTTGCCTTTACTAACATGGGTTCAACTCCTTTAGCGCGATGCGCCGTGTGAAAATTCGCTCATGGACTGATACGTTCCTGAGGTCGGAGCGGTGGCCGCACCAAGGGGCGGGCGGTAACGGGGCCTATGTCCAAGATTCAACACTATCACATTACAACGTATTGTCCGCGAAATCGTTCCTGGTTGTCGTGATGCAGGTTGGCCTTCCACTGCACTATATCGCCCTGCATCCCCCTGCATGGCCGCAGCGACCAGCAAAAGGAACCGCGTTCAAACACAGCGAGGCGTTTTCGTTCCAGATCGCCACCGGCGGCCAAGCTGAAACCGACCGCTACCGGAACGCCATCGTCGGCAATAGTGGGCAGGAGGGTACCTGCGGCTGGTGCAAAGACATAGATGGGGCATGTCTTGGCAAATGACGCCGCGCGCGCTGACTGAGGCGATGGCGGCAGGCGGCGCTGAAACAAAACGCGCGTTTGAGGCGATGATGGATATGATGAAAATCGACGTCGCAGTGATTGAGGCCGCCCGGCTGGGCTGACCGATTTGCAATTTCGCGTCGCCGCCATTGCAATGATGTGCCAAAGGTCCAGCTTGAGCCGGAACGCGCCTTGCGGCGCTTGGACGAGGCACTCGAAGTGGGGGTGGCGAGCTGTACGGTTCATTTCTTCCGTTTGGTTTCGAGTTTTTGCTGCGGCGCGGCTTCACGAAAGTGGACAACAGCCAGCTCTGACATCTGTTGCCGCCCCGCATCGCCACTCGTTGTCACGGCATAGCCCCCTGCTGCCGGGGCTAGTCCCGCACATCCTGATCGGCCGGAATGCAAGTCGCGCGGTTTAGCTTGGACCGCAACTGCTTGGTGCGGGAGTCATGCAACAGCCAGCCAACGCCGGGTGATGGGCGGCAATCTAGCGGATTAGCTTTCCCATCCCGGATGATCACATAGACCCTCGGGGATCGGCGTTTTCCATGGCAAGATCGGTTCTGACGGTCATTCGCGACGCCGGCGGATCGCTACCGGAAGGGCGCGGAATCGGGATGGACGGGGCTGCGGCCCGTCAAACGCTCCATCTGGCCAGCAAAAGTGAAGATCGCTTGTTCGTCATGGGCGCGGCTAACGGCCTGAAGACCTGTGGGCTAACCTGCGGCCGTCAGACCGGCGGGCAGAGAAGCGGCGGGTTGGCCCGTCAGGTTGAACGCCTATTTGAACATCGCCCAAAACACGATGTTGCGGTTTTCATATCCCGACGGCACCTCTTTTCCTGCGGCAAAAGCGGCCACTGGCAAGGTCGGGGTCAGCAGCAAATAAAACCGCTCCATCACGGCACGGACCTTTTCGCGAAAAGCATAACGGTCGAACACAGAGGCATAATATGTCTTCAGATCCTGCGCCATAGCGGCCCGCAAGACCATAAGCACGGCGGGGTCCAGTGTGGGCATCTGTTTCCACGGATGCGCGCAGTTTCGTACCAACCCCTGCGTAGAATTCGTCGGTCCACATGCCGATCGGGTGGTGAAAGTCCGGCGCGACCTGTTCTGCGTCATGGCCCAGCGCCTGAAGGCCAAGGACGGCGGCTTCAGTCAGGGCCGCGATCTCTGGGTCGGCGCGAGCAAAGCCCAGTGTCGGGCTCCACGCGATCCGCAGCCGGCGCGGCTTTCGGGCGGCGGTCAGGAAGTCGGGGACCGAACCTGCCCCGGTAAAGGGATCGCGGCGGTCGTAACCCGCGATGACCTGAAGCACTTGTGCTGCGTCCTCGGCGGTACGGGCCAGCGGGCCGACATGCGCCAGGGCGGGCGTGGCAGAGGTGGGAAAGACCGGAACCTGGCCAAATTGCGCCTTGATACCGGAAAGGCCGGTCAAGGCTGCTGGTATCCGGATCGAGCTGCCACCATCGGTACCGATTGCCTGGGGCACCAGCCCGCAGGCCGCCATCGCCGCCGCACCGCAGCTTGACCCGCCGGGGGGCAGCGGGGTTCCACGGGTTGCGGGTTATTCCGGTCAGCGGGGTATCGCTCACGCCTTTGCAGCCAAACTCGCTGGTGGTGGATTTGCCAGGGATCACCGCTCCGGCGGCACGCAGGCGGGCGACTGCGGGCGCATCGATGGCACCGCGCCTTTGCCGCGCGCGCCTGTTCGATAGCGGCGGCGCGGTCAAGATGGGCGACCATGTTCAGGACCGGTTCGGTGGCTTCGAGACGCCGGGATACATCGGCCAGCACCTCGACTGGTTAGAATTTCTTGCGCCGGTAGCCCGCGCTGAGGTCTGCGATCATGGCGAACGCGAAACCGGCCAACGCTTGCGCGGCGCGGGATATGGGATGCGCAAGTCTGCCCCCAAATGCCCTGAGCCATATCGCAGCCTCATAGCTGCAAGCTTGCGAAGCTATTTCACAAATGCGCTGAAACCTGCCACCTAGAGAGTTACCCAAGTCAAGATCGGCAGACCCATGACCAGTTTCAGCCCAAGCGCAGAATATGATGCCATCCGCGAGGGTGTTTCCAAGGTTTGCGCCGAATTTCCCGGTGCCTACTGGCGCGATCTGGATGCAAAGCGCACCTATCCGGCAGAGTTCGTGAACGCACTGATCCGCGAAGGCTATCTGGCGGCGATGATCCCTGAAGAATACGGCGGATCTGGCCTGAATTTGTCGGCGGCAGCAGTGATCCTTGAAGAAATTCACCGTAACGGCTGCAACGCAGCGGCCTGTCATGCGCAGATGTACACGATGGGCACAATCTTGCGCCACGGCAATGCCGAGCAAAAGCAGCAATATCTGCCCGGCATTGCTGCGGGCCAGCTGCGGTTACAGGCCTTTGGTGTGACCGAACCCACCTCAGGTAGCGACACATTGTCGCTGAAAACCTTCGCGCGACGTGAGGGGGATGAATATGTCATCAACGGGCAAAAGATCTGGACCTCACGCGTGGAACATTCAGACCTGATGGTGCTTTTGGCGCGCACGACCCCGCGAGAGGAAGCAAAGTCCAAAACCGACGGGCTTTCGGTCTTTCTGCTGGACCTGCGGCAACTGGTTGGCAATGGCATCACCATTCGGCCAATTCGTGCCATGATCAACCATGCCACAACCGAAGTGTTCTTCGACAACGTGCGCATCCCAGCCTCGGCGCTGATCGGGCAAGAGGGCAATGGCTTTCGCTATATCCTGTCGGGGATGAATTCCGAGCGCATCCTGATTGCAGCGGAGTGTATTGGCGATGCCAAATGGTTTGTGAAAAAGGCGGCGGATTACGCCAAAGAGCGGGTGGTGTTCGGGGCACCGATTGGTCAGAACCAAGGGGTGCAATTCCCGTTGGCCAAGGCTTACGCGCATATGCTGGCGGCCGAAGCGATCGTATACCGCGCCGCCGCCATGTATGACGCCGGCCACAACCCCGGGGTTGAGGCGAACACCGCCAAGATGCTGGCGGCGGACGCAAGCTGGGAGGCGGCGGAGGCTTGTCTGCAAACGCATGGCGGCTTTGGCTTTGCCGAAGAATATGACGTGGAACGCAAGTTCCGGGAGACGCGGCTTTACCAGGTGGCACCGATCTCGACCAACCTGATCTTGTGCTACATTGCCGAGCAGGTGCTGGGCTTGCCGAAAAGCTACGGACCGGACCGGACATGACGGTGCTGGCGCGGCTGCTGGACCTGGCCTTGCTGCCCGCCGCAGAGGTGCCCCACGGCGCGCGCGCCTATGCCCGGCTTTCACTGTTCGACTGGATGGTTTGCGGGCGCGCCGGACGCCACGAACCCTTGGCGGGCATCTTGCGCGCCATGGCAAGCGAAGAGGGCGGCACGGCACTGGCCTCGATGATCGGAGGCGGATTGGTTCCGGCGCGGGCGGCGGCACTGGTGAATGGTGCCACGTCCCACGCGCTGGATTATGACGACACCCATTTCGGCCATATCGGCCATCCGTCGGTGGCGATCTATCCGGCTGCTTTGGCGGTGGGCGAGGCTGAAAACGCTGCGGCCAGCGCTGTTGTGGATGCCTTCCTGATCGGTGCCGAAGCGTCGGTGCGGCTGGGCATGGTGCTGGGGGCTGCACATTACAAGCGGGGTTTCCACCAGACCGCCACCGCAGGGGCCTTTGGGGCTACCGTCGCGGCTGGCCGGCTTTACGGGCTGGACCGGAACCGGATGCGCGCCGCCCTGAACCTTTGCGCCACCCGCGCTTCGGGGTTGAAATCGCAGTTCGGCACCATGGGCAAGCCCTACAACGCCGGGATTGCGGCCTCGAACGGGGTGGAGTGCGCCCGGCTGGCATGGGCCGGCTTCACCGCGCCGGATGACGCGATCACCGGACCGCAGGGGTTCGTTCCGACCCATTCGGACGCACCGCTGACAGACTGGCCGGACCAGCAGCGGTTTGTGTTCGAGGATGTGAAATACAAGCTGCACGCCTGCTGCCACGGTACCCACGCGATGATCGAGGCGTTGGCCGCCCTGCAACAGGCGCACGGATTGCGCAGCAACCAGGTGGGGTTGATCCGCCTGCGGACCCATCCAGGTTGGCTTTCGGTTTGTGACATCAAGGCGCCGCGAACCGGGCTTGAGGTGAAGTTCAGTTATGCCTGGCTGGCGGGGATGGTTTTTTCGGGCAAGGCCACCTCGGCTGACAAGAGCTATTCCGAAGCCTTGGCGACCGATGCCGGACTTATGGCCTTTGCAGACCGGATCACGGTTTCGGGTGACGCCGGTCTGACCCAGATGCAGGCGGCCGGTGACATCGTTCTGGACGATGGAACGGTGCTGCCCTTTGCCCATGATCTGGCAGCGGCGCTGCCTTTGAATGTGCAAGAAAGCGCCCTGCGCCGCAAAGCGACAGCACTGATCGGGGCCGAGGCGCAGACCCTGTGGCAAGCCATCGACGCATTTGACGGGCTTTCGGCGCGTGATCTTGGCCACCTGCTGCGGGCGACATGACACAATTGGAAAAGGTTCAGGATATGCGCGATCTGGAGGGACTGACCGTGGTCGCACTGGAACAGGCCGTGGCCGCACCTTTGTGCACCGCGCGGCTGGCCGATGCCGGGGCGCGGGTCATCAAGGTCGAACGGCCCGAGGGTGATTTTGCGCGCGGCTATGACCGCATGGTTCACGGCGAAAGCGCCTATTTCGTCTGGCTTAACCGGGGCAAGGAATCGATTTGTCTGGACCTGCGGCAGGCGGAAGATCTGGCGGTGCTGAAACGGATGATCGCCACCGCAGATGTCTTTGTGCAGAATCTTGCACCCGGCGCGGCGGATCGGCTTGGCGTTGGGTCAGAGGCGATGCGTGCGGCCAACCCGCGACTGATCTATGTCTCGATCTCGGGCTACGGCGAGGATGGGCCTTACCGCGACCAGAAGGCCTATGACATGCTGATACAGGGTGAAAGCGGACTGTTGTCGGTCAACGGCACCCCGGAAGGCGCGGCGCGGGTGGGCATCTCGGTGTGTGACATTGCGGCGGGTGAGAATGCCTTTGCCGCCGTGTTGCAATCCCTGCTGGCGCGGGCGCGGACGGGCGTGGGGCGGGTCATCGAAGTCTCGCTGTTTCACACCATGGCGAACTGGATGAACGTGCCCTATCTGCAGACGCGCTATGGCGGGGCGCCGCCGGCACGGGTGGGGTTGCGGCATCCGACGATTGCGCCCTATGGCGCCTTTGAATGTCTGGACGGTCGGCAGGTGTTGTTTTCGGTGCAGAGTGACCGGGAATGGGTTGTTTTCGCAGCCAAAGTGCTGGGGCAAGCGGCGTTGGGGGCGGATACCCGTTTTGCCACAAATGTTGCGCGCGTCGCCCACCGCGCAGAGTTGGACGCGATGATCGCGCCGGTTCTGGGCGCTTTGAACCGCGAGGCGGCGATGCATTTGCTGAACGACGCGGGCATTGCCTGTGGCCGCTTGTCCACACTGGACGAGATGGAGGCGCATCCGCAGGCGCGCCACATTCAGGTCGAAAGTCCCTCCGGGCCGGTTGAGATGATGGCACCCGGGGTGCGATTCTCCGACGACGGAGCGACAGGTTTTGGCGCTGTTCCCGCCAAGGGCGCACACAGTGAGGCGTTGCGAGCCGAGTTCAGGACAAAGACATGACTCCGCCCGATTGGCAAAGCCTGCTGTTCGTGCCAGCCGGGGTGGAAAAGCACCTCGCCTCGGCCATCCGGTTGCGACCTGATGCGATCATTCTGGACCTTGAAGACGCAGTTGCGCCCGTTGCCAAAGAGGCGGCACGCGGTGCGGTGCGGCACGCTCAGACGCAGATCAAATCGGCGGGGATTGGCTGCGTGGTTCGGGTCAATGCCGGTTTGCGGGCGATGCTGGCCGATATGGATGCGCTGGACCTTGCGGCCACCGATGCGATCATCGTGCCAAAATGTGACGGCGTGCGTGGGCTGCAAAATGCCGCCGAGATGACGGGTGGGGCAACAGCCCTGATAGCGCTGATCGAAAGCCCGGCAGCTCTTGCGCATCTGACTGATATCGCCGCGATGCCCGCATGTGCCGGGTTGATGATCGGCAGCGAGGATTATGCAGCAAATCTGGGCGTTGACCCCAATGGTGGGGCACTGGTGCATGTGGCAACGCTGTTGGGGATTGCTGCTTGCCAACGCGGGCTTTTGACGATTGGGTTTGCCGGTTCGATCGCCAACTTTCGCGACCTGGACCTTTACGCCCGCCAGATCGCGCAGGGGCGCGCGTTGGGGATGCGCGCGGTCGCGGCCATTCATCCGGCGCAGCTGCCGGTGATTGCCGGGGCATATGCCGTGACCGAAGCCGAGCGCGCCTGGGCGGACAGCATATTGTCCAAGGCGCAAACCATTGAAACTCAGGGCGTCGTTGCGCTTGACGGCGAGATGATCGACGCCCCGGTGATCGCGCGCGCGCGCCGCATTCTTGCGCGCTGTGAGGTCGGGACGGCGGACAGATCGCGGGCCAAGTCTTGATCGTCGCGCAAAAGTAGCTGTACTTGAAGCGGTTCCAGACCAGTACAGTGCCGCTGCGGAACATGGGCTTGCGGTGGCCATTTGCGCGCATTCCGTGCACCCTCAATCGCAGTCCGGCGATATCAGATATCTTAAATCAAGATGGTTTGTCACAAAAACCCGCATTTTAGGCATACCGGCTGGCGCAAATCCCTTTGTTTTCTGCATTCCCTGAATTTCTGAACCAACAGCCACGCCAAACGGCACCAAATCCCTGGCCGTCGTGGTATTCAAAATACTATTTGCGAAAACCTGAAAGCGTGTCTTAAGTCGATTGCGGTGATGAAGTGATGCCCCAAACGGTTCAGCGCCAAACGCGCCCGGAACCGCAGCCGGACTGGCGGGTCAGAGGGCGAAAATCAGGAGAGCGGAATGATCAGGGTCGGTGTCGATGTCGGCGGAACCTTCACGGACCTCGTGATGGAGGTGGCCGACCCAGGGGCCAGGCAAAAGGTGTTCACGCATAAAATATCCTCGACCAGTGCGGATCAGTCGATTGCGGTGGTGCAGGGCATTGTCGAGCTTTGCGCCATTGCCGGGGTCGCGCCGGGCCAGATCGACGCGCTGTTTCACGGCACGACGGTTGCCACCAACATCGTGATCGAACGCAACGGCGCGGATGTAGGGATGATCACCACCAAAGGCTTCCGCGACATTCTGCACATGGCGCGGCACAAGCGGCCGCATAACTTCTCGCTGCAATTCGACGTGCCGTGGCAAAGCGCGCCCTTGATCAAACGCCGCAACCGGATCGTGGTCAGCGAACGCATCCTGCCGCCGCATGGCAAGGTGGAAACCGCCCTTGCCGAGGATGAGGTCGAACGTGCTGCCGAACTTTTCGCGGAACGGCGGCTGGACGCGGTGGTGATCGGCTTTCTCTACTCCTTCCTGAACACCGACCATGAACTGCGCGCCAAGGAAATCGTGCGTCGGGTGATGCCTGACGCCTTCGTCTGCGCCTCGTGCGAGGTGGTGAATACGATTCGCGAATATGAACGCTTTTCGACCGCCGCGATGAACGCCTATATCGGGCCGAAAACCGCGCGCTATCTGGACAATCTGAAGCGCAGGATGGCCGAGGCCGGGGTCACCGCCTATGTCCGCATGATGCAATCCAATGGCGGCGTGTCCACCGTGGAGCAGGCCAGCAAGAACCCGGTCGGGCTGCTGTTGTCTGGCCCGGCAGGCGGCGTGATGGGCGGTCGCTGGACCGGCGAGGCCTGCAACCAACGTGAGATCATCACCATCGACATCGGCGGCACCTCTGCCGATATCAGCGTGATCCGCGATGGCCAACTGACCATCAAGAACCCCCGCGATACCGAGGTGGCCTACCTGCCGGTTCTGGTGCCGATGATCGACATCGACGCCATCGGGGCGGGCGGCGGGTCCATCGCCTATGTCGACAGCGGCGGGGCGTTTCGTGTCGGCCCGCGTTCGGCGGGGGCAGAGCCGGGCCCGGCCTGCTATGGCCGTGGCGGCACCAACGCGACGGTGACCGACGCGCAAGTGGTGCTGGGCCGTCTGGACCCCGAGCATTTTCTGGGCGGTGGTCTGCGCATTGACCCTGTCCTGTCCGAGGCCGCGATCCGCACGCAACTTGCCGAACCTTTGGGCATGTCGGTGACAGACGCCGCCCTTGGTGTATTGAGAATCATAAACAACAACATGGCCTTGGCGATTGCGTCCAATTCGGTCGCGCGGGGGATTGATCCGCGCAACTACAGCCTGATGGCCTTTGGCGGCGCGGGGCCGCTGCATGGGGTGGCCTTGGGTCAGATGATTTCGGCCAAGAACGTCATAGCACCCCTGCATCCCGGCATCACCGCTGCGATGGGGCTGCTGGTCACCGAACCCCGCTATGAATTCACCCAATCGGCGCTGACCATCCTGCAATCAGGCAGCGCCGATGACTTTGCGGCGATGAACGCGGTCTATGACCGGCTTCAGGCCGATGCTGTGGCGCAACTGGACGCCGATGGCGTGCCAGCCGAGCGGCGCAGTTACAGCCGCATCGCGGAATGTCGCTATGTCGGTCAGGGTTTTGAGCTGAGGGTCGAGGTGCCGGCGGGCCGCTTTACGGCTGAAACGGCGCAAGAGGTTGCCCGGCGCTTTCTGGCCGTTCACCGCACCGAATATGGCCACGCGTTTGAAGATCAGGCCGTGCAAACCGTGACGCTGCGGGTGATCGGGTCGTCGGCTTCTGAAACGCTGAAACTGCCGCCGCTGGAAAAAGGCGGGCGGCGCAACCCGTCTGACGCAGCGCTTTATGCCCGGATGACCACCTTTGACGATGGCCAGACCATCCAGACCCCACGCTTTGACCGCATGAAACTGCGCGCGCAGGATGTGGTCGCGGGGCCTGCGGTGATCGTGCAGCAGAACTCCACCACCATCGTGCCGCCGGGGTTTGATGCCGTTGTGATGAAACTGGGTGATCTGGTGATCACCCGCGCCGCGCAGGAGGTTTGAGATGATCAAGACCATCGACCCCATCACCCTTCAGGTCATCGGCGGCGCTTTGCATGCGATTGCCGAGCAAATGGGCAACGTCCTTTATCGCATGTCCTATTCCTCGATCATCCGGGAAAGTCAGGATCTGGGCGCGGGGCTGTTTGACCTGAGCTATAACACCCTGTGCGAGTCGGATTCGACGCCGATGCATATCGGATCAATCCCCGGCTATCTGCGCGGGATCGAGAAAAGCATCCCGATCAGCGACTGGCACGAGGGGGATGTGGTGATCCACAACCACCCCTATTTCGGGGCAAGCCACTCGCCCGATATCGGCATTGTCATGCCGATCTTTTACCACGGCGCGCTGGTGGGCTTTTCGGCCAACACCGCCCATCATCTGGACATCGGGGCCGCCACGCCGGGGCTGATCATCGACGTGCCGGATGTCTTTGCCGAAGGTATGCTGCTGAACGGGCTGAAGCTGTTCGAGAAAGGCAAGCGCAATGACACGCTGTGGCGCTACATCTCGGGCAACACCCGCGTACCGGGTCTGGTGATGCGCGATCTTGAGGCGCAGATCGCCTCGGCCGAACTGGGCGTGAAACGATATTGCGCGTTGATGGACACCTATGGCCAGGGCACGGTCGAACAGGCCGCCAGCCAGCTGATGGATTATTCCGAACAGATGCTGCGGCGCGAAATCGCCAAAATCCCGGACGGCGACTACTTTGCCGAAGGCTTCATGGACGACGATGGCCGCACGCGCGGTGTGCGCCTGCCGATCAAGGTGACGGTGCGGGTGCGCGGCGACGATGTGGAGGTCGACCTGACCGGATCGTCGCCGCAGGTGCCGACCGCCTTCAATGTGCCGTTTGAAGGGTCAACCAAGGTTGCCTGCTACTTCGCCTTCCGTGCGCTGCTGCTGGATACCTACACCAACCCGGAATACATCCCGCAGAATGAAGGATCGTTCCGCCCGGTCAAGGTGACAGCCCCGCTGGGGTCGATCTTCAACCCGATTGCACCCGCGGCTTGTGAGGCGCGCTTCAACCAGATTCAGCGCGTCGTCGATCTGATCATCAAGGCGCTGGCCCCGGTTCTGCCCGACAAATGCACCGCCGGGAACGCGGCCTGCCTGTCGTTTGCCAGCTATTCCGGCCTGCGCGACACCGGCGATTACTGGGTGCTGATCGAGGTGAACGAAGCCGCGATGGGGGGCCGCCCGAAATCTGACGGCCCTGACACGGTGGAGGAGTTGATGCGCAACACCCGCAACAACCCGCTGGAAGACTTGGGCATGCATCTGCCGATGATCTGCGACCGCTATGAAATTCGCGACGACGTCTTTCCCGGCGCGGGCGAATATCGTGGCGGCATGGGCGTGGTGAAATCGCAGCGCTTTTTGACGCCCGGCTTCATGACCCATGAAAGTGACCGCAACGAGGATGTGCCATGGGGCATCTTTGGCGGGCACGAGGGGGCCACCGCCATCGTGCGGATATCCAACAGCGAAAATGGCCAGCCGTCACGCGATGTGGATGCCAAATTCTCGGGGATGCGGGCGGAACTGGGGGATGTCGTCACCTACCTGTCGCCCTGCGGTGGCGGCTATGGCGACCCGTTGAACCGCGACCCCAGGAAGGTGCTGGATGATCTGCTGGATGGCTACATCACCCGCGACCATGCGCGCGAGGTCTACGGCGTTGAGTTTCAGTCCACCACCAATGGCTACGGCTGGGGACTGGATCAGGCCGCCACGGCGGACCTGCGGGCCAAACGGCGCGCGGCCTGACCAAAAGGGGCAAAGTGATGGAGCTTCTGGACCTGCAATATTTCGTCAGCATTGCCGACACCGGAAGCTTTACCAAGTCCGCCCTGCAAACCAATGTCGCGCAATCCGCCCTCAGCCGCCGGGTGCGCGATCTGGAAGCCGAACTGGGCACGGCGCTGTTTTACCGCAACGGGCGCGGTGTGATGCTGACCGAGGCGGGCGAAACGTTCCGCACCCGCGCCCGCAGCATCCTGGCCGAGGTTGAGGCTTTGCGTCAGGACATGCGTAAGACCAGTGGCGAATTGGACGGGACGGTCAAGCTGGGGGTTCCGCCCTCGGTCGGGTTGGTGCTGCTGGCGCCGTTGTTGCAGCAGATCCGTGCCGATCATCCCAAAATTCGCATGCGGGTGCTGGAAGGCTTCAGCGGCCATGTCGCCGAATGGTTGACAGCCGGAAGGGTCGATCTGGCGGTTCTGTACAAGATGAAATCCAGCACGCTGCTGGACGCGGAACACCTGCTGTTTGAAGACATGTATCTGATCTCGGCCGCCTCGGCCCCCCGGATCGGCAGCGGACCCACCGTAAGACTGGCCGATATCGCGGGTGAGGAACTCGCCCTTCCCGGCCTGCCGCATGGCTTGCGGATGCTGGTCGATGGGGCGGCATTGCATGCCCAAATCCGCCTGACCATCGCGATGGAACTGGAGACTTTGCCGACGATCCGCGATCTGGTGGCGGGCGGCACGATCCGCACCATCCTGCCCCTGACCGCCGTTCAGGCTGAACTCGCGTCGGGCAAGCTGATCGCCCAGCAGATCACCGATCCCGTCATCAGCCGAGAGCTGATCCTTGCCCACGCCCCGCATCACGCCGCAGCCCCTGTGACCAAGGCCGTGGTCCGCCTGATCCGCGCCCATATCGCGCGGCTGGTGGCATCTGGCGTTTGGGTTGGGCGGATATGAAGCAGGATAAGACACTTTACTCAGACCCCAAAGGATACCTGACATGACCGAAGCCTTTCCAACCCTGTTTTCACCCCTGAAACTGGGGCCCATCACGCTGCGCAACCGGATCGCCATGGCCCCGTTGACGCGCCAGATGGCCGAGGCGGACGGCACCCCCACCGATGAAATGGCCGCCTATTATGCCCGCCGGGCGCGGGGCGGGCTGGCGCTGATCATCACCGAAGGCACCTATGAACAAGACGGGTTCCAGTCGCGCGCCTATCTTTCCCAGCCCGGTATCACCAATGACCGGCATCAGGCCGGTTGGGCGAAGGTGTTTGATGCCGTCCACGCCCATGGCGCCAAGATCATTGTTCAATTGATGCATGGCGGAAGGGTTTGCGACCCGAGGGTGCTGAACGGCCAACCGGGGGTCAGCGCCTCGGCCACGCAAAGTCAGGGCTGGTCGCTTTACACCGACAGCGACTATGAAAAGACCATCCGCAACATTGACGGCCCTTGGGAAAAGGTGACATTTCCCCCGGCCCGCGCCCTGACGGTCGAAGAAATCCATGCCGTGGCCGATGGCTTTGCCGCAGGCGCCAAGCGCGCTGTCGATGCCGGAGCGGACGGGGTCGAGATACACGGTGCCAACGGCTATCTGCTTTGGCAGTTCATCACGCCGAAAACCAACCTGCGCAGTGATGCGTTTGGCGGCTCGCCCGAGAACAATATTCGTTTCGCGACGTTGGTGGGCGAAAAGGTCCGCGCTGCCATTGGTCCGGACAAGCTTTTGACCTTGCGCCTGTCTCAGGACGGGGTGGACGACTTTGTCGGCGCGTGGCCGGGCGGCGTTATCTATGCCGAAGCGATCGGCAAGGCGCTAAAGGGGTCGGCCTATGACGCGCTGCACTGGTCCAGCTTCAACTACCTGGATAACCGCGATCCAAATGATATCACGCCGATGCCCACGGTGCTGCGCCGCGCCTCTGGATTGCCGGTGATCACCAATGGTGGCATCGCCGATGGCCCCTCGGCCGAAGCTGCGCTGACGTCAGGCGCTACGGATGTGGTGGCAGTAGGCCGCCCGATCCTTGCGCACCCCGACTGGGCCTATATCGTTCGGTCGGGTGTGGATTATCCCTGGCTGGACTTTGACCGGAAATATGTGATCCAGCCGCCCTTGGACTTTGGCCTTGCCTATCCGACCGGGCTGGTCGATCCCTATTGGCCAGCGGCATGAAGCGGGGGCGCGGATGAGCGAGTATCAGGACTGGATCGGGCGCGACGAATGCCGAAGCGACATTGTGTCAGACCGCCTGATCGACCAATTCCGCGCCACGTTGCCAGAGATTGTGACGGCGGACCCGGTACCCTTGGGTGTGTTCTGGGCCTTGGCCCCAGACACGCTGCCGCCCTTGCAATTGGGCCGCGATGGGCATGCCCGGCTTGGGCAATTCCTGCCGCAGTTCCCTCTGACCCGGCGCATGTGGGCGGGTGGGGAGGTTGTCTTCACGGGGGCGCTGCATCCCGGCGATGTCGTGGAAAAGGACAGCCGGATTGAAAGGATCGCACCGAAAACCGGCTCTACCGGGGCGTTGATCTTCGTTTCGGTCCGCAACCGCTACCGCGTGAGCGGTGTTGAACGCATCAGCGAACGGCAAGATTTGGTTTACCGCGCGGAACCGGTTCCGGGTGCTGCGGAGCCGGACTATCCCGCCGCGCCCGACTTGGGCGAGCCCTTGGCCACGCAAGATCTCGCTTCCGACCCGGTGCGCCTGTTCCGCTTTTCGGCAATGACCTTCAACGGC
This sequence comes from Rhodobacterales bacterium, assembly GCA_043721775.1. Classification (GTDB taxonomy): domain Bacteria; phylum Pseudomonadota; class Alphaproteobacteria; order Rhodobacterales; family Rhodobacteraceae; genus Stagnihabitans. Next base: position 19,732 of record JAYSQA010000179.1, on the reverse strand, counting down.
CACCGCATCCACTACGACGCTGACTATGCCCGCACTGTCGAAGGCTATGCCGGGTTGGTTGTTCACGGCCCAATGCAGGCTGTGGCCATGCTCAATCTGGCGGCAAAGGTGTTGGGGGCGTGCCCGGCAGTCTTCACCTATCGCGGCTTGTCGCCGCTGATCTGTGGCGAGGCGGCGCGGGTCGAGGCGTATGGCCAAGACAACGGCTTGACCCTGCGCGTGGTCAAACCTGGTGGCGCTGTAACCATGGCGGGCAGCGCCAGCCGTTAATCCGCTTCACTGACCTGCGCGCGAAAGCCAGAGGGTGTCTGTCCGAACATCGCCTTGAACAGCCGTGAGAATTGCGCCTGATCGGAAAAGCCGAAACGGTATGCAATATCCGACATCTGGCCCGGATTCGGCATCTGCAACAGATCGCGCGCCGCGGCAAGCCGCTGTTCGCGGATATATTGCGACACGGTGTAATTCACGTCGGCAAACAGTTCGTGGAGATAGCGCTTTGATATGCCGCAAGCCTCGGCCACCTTTTCGGGCGACAAGGCATTGTCCGACAGATTGCGCCTTATGATTTCCTCTGCACGGCGACGGTGGCCCGCGCGCACCGAAGACCCGGCCCCTTGCGTCACCTCGGACGTGCGGTCCAGCGTCAGCGCCAGCAGTTCCGTCAACTGTCGGCCCAAGACGGCACAGCCAGCCTTGTCATCGGGGGCATGAGCATGGATTTGCTGCGCCATCATGGTGAACAGGCTGCCCAAACCTTCGCGCCCGTTAAAGACCAATGCACAAAACCCATCCGGATTGCGCAGCTTTTCGGCCAACAGGGGCTTGGCGATCTTCAGCACACACAGGTCATTGGCGCTGCCATAAGAGAAACGATAAGGCTCGTCCCCGCGCTCAAGGATGAAACCGCCGGGATCACACCGCACATCCCGGCCCATTTGGTGAAACTCTACCGGAGCCTTGCGGGGGATGGTGATCAGATATTGCTCTTCGGCGGCACCGGCGATGTGGTGTCGGTGGCGTTCATATTGCACCGCCTCGGTTTGCAGGCGCGACAGGGACACACTGCCGACGTCGCGCAACGCCAACTGGCCTTCAAAACGGGCGGCATCCCGGAAGGTCAGGTCCAGGGGAAAATAGGCCTGCGCGATGACCCAATTCCAATGGTCGGGCCGAGCCTGTGCGGGCAGGCGGTCCGTGCTGTGCGATCTGATGTTCATTCAAAGCCACTCCGGCAAGCCACCCCGGCGTTCACAGTGTGCGCTTGGGATGCAATAATCGTTCTGGTGGGCCATAAGTCAATGCCTGCAAACACGGGCGGCGCGAAGCCGCGTGGGATGACAAATCAATGTGCACCCAATGACAAGACAGGCGCACCGGATCAGGTTAGCCTGTGGCAACACAAGAAGATCAAGCCGGGATTCGGCACATCAGGCAAAACTGCCGTCATCCCCGCCGCTTTGGCGTGGCGGCAGTCCCTGTTGGCAAATCCCCTTTGGAGGTTGCCATGGCCAGACGCACGATAGACCCCATCACCCTTTCGGTCGTGCGCGGCGTGCTGGAGACGACGCAACGCGAAATGACACTGGCGCTGGAACAGACCGCGCGGTCCTCGGTGTTCAACCTGGCGCATGATTATTCTACCGCGCTGTTCAACCACACGCCGGAAATGATCCTGCAGGGTCAGGATATTCCGATCCATCTTGGATCGCTGATCCCGGCGATGAAGTCGGTCGCGAAGTATTTCGAGGGCGACATCCACGAGGGCGACCTGATGCTGCACAACGACCCCAGCTATGGCGGGTCGCACATCATCGACACCTGCATGTACATGCCGGTGTTCTATAAAGGCGAATTGCTGTTCTGGACGGTCTGCAAGGGCCACCTGACCGATATCGGCGGCCCGGTGCCTGCTGGTTACAACCCCAACGCGACCGAGATCTATGCCGAAGGTCTGCGCATCCCGCCTTTGAAAATCTGGGACAAGGGCAAGCCACGCAACGATGTGTTGAACATGATCTTGTCCAACATGCGCGCCCGTCGCGACCAGGAGGGCGACTTCAACGCGCTGATCGGGGCCTGTCAGGTGGGCGCGCGGGCGCTGATCCGGCTGATCGAGAAATACGGCAAGGAAACGGTGCAGGACTGCATTGCCGAACTGCTGGACATGGCCGAACACCACATGCGCAGCCTGATCGGCGAGGTGCCCGATGGCGTCTATACCGGCACCGCGATCCTTGAGGATGCAGGCCACGGCTTTGGCGATTTCGACATCACTGCGACCGTGACGATCAAGGGCAACGGCTGCCACATCGCCATCCAGTCGCCGCCGCAAATCCCCTATTTCATCAACAGTTATGAGGGCAACAGCCATTCCGGCGTCTACCTTGGCCTGATGATGTTCGCCCAGCTGCCGCCGCCCTATAACGAGGGGCTTTATCGCTGTGTGACCACCGACATGGGGCCCTTGGGCACGCTGTGCAACGCGAAATCCCCGGCACCGCATATGAACTGCACCACGACGCCGATGGAAACCCTGACCGACGCGGTGCGGCTGGCCTTTGAACAGGCGGCCCCGGCCAAGGTGTCGGCATCCTGGGGCCATGCCAACGGCTGCAATATCGCAGGCTGGGACAAGCGGCATGACGAGGAATATGTGACCATGGTGCTGGCCTCGATCATCTCGGGGGCGGGGGCCACGGCCAAGGCGGACGGCTGGCATGCTGTTGGGCCGCAATGCTGCTTTGGCGCGCTGACGAGCGGCGATATCGAGATGCTGGAACACAGCTATCCGATCATCATCCACCGCTATTCCCTGATGGAGGATTCAGGGGGGGCTGGCCGCAATCGTGGCGGGTCGGGCACCTGTTGGGAGGTGGAGCCGCTGGATACGCCAATGACGCTGATCACCTTTGGCGAGGGGCGGCGGATTCCGGCGATGGGGGCTGCGGGGGCGAAATCGGCGATGGTGTCGTCCAAGGTCGGGCGGCTGGAACTGACGCGCAATGGTGCGACCCAGATCATCACCGATAACGTCATCGAGACGATTCAGCCCGGCGAGCGTGCCGCCAACCGCAACCCCGGCGGTGGCGGCTTTGGCAACGCGTTTGAACGCGACGTGCAAAAGGTGGTTGAGGATGTGCGCAACGGGCTTGTCAGCCTTACGGGCGCGCGTCTGGACTACGGTGTGGTCATCACCGACCGCGACACGCTGGCCGTCGATCACGCCGCAACCGCCGCCCTGCGCGCTGCCTGAAGGATAAATACCATGCAAAACCAGTATCGCCTTGGGATCGACGCCGGCGGAACCTTTACCGATTTCATCCTTGCCGACCGTGACGGCGATGTGCGGATCTTCAAGGCCCTCTCCACGCCGCAAGACCCGACGCAAGCCATCCGCAACGGATTGGCGCTGATCGAGGAAGAAACCGGCATCACGCCCACCGAAATCGTGTCGAACGCCGATCTGTGCATCAACGGCACCACCGTGGGCCTGAACGCGCTGATCCAGCACAAAGGGGCCAAGACCGGGCTGATCGCCACCAAGGGCCATGAGGACAGCATCGAAATCCGCCTTGGCCACAAGGAAGACGGCTATCGCTATGACCCGGAATATCCGCCCGCCACCATGCTGGTGCCGCGCTATTTGCGCCGGGGGATCACCGAGCGGGTGATCTCGACCGGGGCCGTTCACACCCCGATGAACGAAGACGAGGTGCGCGACGCCTGCCGCCATTTCATCCGCGAAGGGGTCGAGGCGGTGGCGATTTCCTTTGTCTGGTCGGTTCTGCATCCGGCACACGAATTGCGCGCCGCGGAAATCGTGCGCGAGATGATGCCCGATGTGCGCCTGACGGTCGGTTCGCACCTTTACCCGCAGGTGCGCGAATACACCCGCACCTCCACGGCGGTCGTCAACGCCTACCTGTCGCCCATCCTGTCGCGCTATGTCGAGGCGGTGGACAGCTATTTCAAAAGCCTTGGGTCGAAAAACCCGGTGCGCTATTTCCAGTCGAATGGCGGGCTTGCGCTGGGGTCTGTGGTGTCGGAGCAGTCGGTCTATGCCATCAACTCCGGCCCCGCATCAGCCCCGCAGGCGGCGCTGTATATCGGCGAGCCGTGGGGGCTGCAAAACATCATCACGGTCGATATGGGCGGCACCTCGTTCGACATCACCCTGACGCGCGATGGGCGCGCGAATGTGGCGAAAAACATCGACTTTCTACGCTACCGCATCGGCATTCCGATGATTCAGGTGGAAACGCTGGGCGCGGGCGGCGGGTCGATCGGCTGGATCGACAGCATGGGCCTGTTGCAGATGGGTCCGCAATCTGCGGGGTCTGAACCGGGGCCTGCCTGCTATGATCAGGGCGGGGACAAGCCGACGACGACGGATGCGAACCTTGTGCTGGGGTATCTGAACCCCGATGGTCTGGTGGGCGGTCGCCTGCCGTTGAACACCGATTCCGCGCGCAAGGCAATCGCCTCGGGTCTGGCGACGCCCTTGAACCTGACGGTGGAACAAGCTGCCTTCGGCATGTTCACCATCGTGAACAACAACATGGTCAATGCCATTCGCCGCGTGTCGGTGGAGCGTGGCTATGACCCGCGTGACTATGTGCTGAACTGTGCAGGCGGCGCTACCGGGGCGCATATCACGGCGCTGGCGCGGGAAATGGGCATCCGGCGGGTGCTGGTGTCCAAACTCGCTTCGGGTCTGTGCGCCTATGGCCAGATCATTTCCGACGTCAAGTACAACCACATGGCCCCCGCGCCGGTGCGGCTGGAGGGGGCGGCAGCGGCGGCCTATCTCGACAAGCTGTTCGCCGGGCTGGAGGAGCGCGGTCGCATTGCGTTGCGCGGCGATGGCTTCACCGAAGACCGCATTTCGATCCGGCGCAGTCTGGACATGCGCTATGTCGGCCAGGTGCATGAATGCACCGTTGATGTCGATCCCTTCACGCTGGACAAGGCGGCACTGGACACGCTGAAGGCGGCCTTTCACGCCCGGCATGAGGAACTTTACACCTATTCCGAACCCGCCAGCATCATAGAGGTGGTGAACGTCGAAAGCGCGATTTCCGGCCGGGTGGATCGCCCGAAACGGATGACCATCGCCAAAGGTTCTGGCGCGGAAACCGCCCTGTCGGGCACGCGGCAGATGATCTTCACCGCCGATGGAACCGGACGCGAGACAAATGTCTATGCCGGTGCCAAACTGGGCGCTGGCGACCGCATCGAGGGCCCGGCAGTAATCGAGGAGATCACCACAACCCTGGTCATTGAACCCGGTTGGGTTGCGGAACTGCATGACAGCGGCGTCTATGTGCTGGATTATCAGAATTGACCGGAGGCGATCATGACAATCATCAACTGTGACATGGGCGAGGGGTTTGGCCTTTACAAGATCGGCGATGATGCGGGACTGATGCCACTGATCGACGTGGCCAATGTGGCCTGCGGCTTTCACGCCTCGGATTTCAACCACATGCGCAAGACCGTTCAACTGGCCAAGCAGCATGGCGTGAAGGTTGGCGCACACCCGTCCTTGCCCGATCTGCAAGGCTTCGGGCGGCGCGAGATGAAGATCGGCCGCGAGGAACTGGTCAACTGCATGATCTACCAGATCGGCGCGCTGCAAGGATTTTTGACTGCCGAAGGGGTGACGCTGAACCACATCAAGCCCCATGGCTCGCTGTATGGCATGGCCGCACGGCTGGAGGATGTCGCCCATGCGGTCTGCGATGTGGCCGATATCTTCAAAGTGCCGCTCTACGGGATGGCCGGAACCCTGCATGAGACGATTTACACCGCGCGCGGCCATGTTTTTGTCTCTGAATTCTACGCCGATCTGGATTACACCGACGAAGGCGGGCTGATCATCACCCGCGAACACGCGCCCACCGATCCCGGCAAGGCTGCCGCCGCTTGCCTGCGCGCCATCCGCGATGGCAAGGTGACCAGCGTGGGCGGCAAGGATGTTGCCGTCCGCGCAGATACGATCTGTGTGCATTCTGATACGCCCAATGCGGTGGCCGTGGCGCAAGCCGTCCGCGCCACTGTTGCCGCCTGAACCGAACTTAACCAAAGGGCTGAACCCATGGCCAAGGAAATCCTGTCTCCGCTGCCCGGCACCTTCTATCGCCGCCCCTCGCCGGATCAACCGCTGTTCAAGGAACTCGGCGATGTGGTCGCGGTGGGCGATGTCATCGGTCTGATCGAGGTGATGAAGTCGTTCAACGAAGTGCTGGCCGATGTGGCGGGCACGATCACCGGCTTTCCCACTGACGATGAAGAGCCGGTGATGGCCGGCCAGCCGCTGGTCGAGTTGCGCTGACATGGCCATTCGCAAACTTCTCGTCGCCAACCGGGGCGAGATTGCGGTGCGGATCATCCGCGCCGCGCAAGAGCTTGGCATTGAAACCGTCGCGGTCCACAGCAGTGCCGATGCCGACAGCCTTGCCGTCCGTCTGGCCGGTCAGGCGGTGAACATCGGTCCGCCCGCCGCGTCGAAATCCTATCTGAACATCGCCGCGATCCTGGCTGCGGCCAAGGCGACTGGGGCGGATGCGGTGCATCCCGGCTATGGCTTTCTGGCGGAAAACGCCGATTTTGCCGACGCGGTAGCGGCGGCTGGCCTGATCTGGGTCGGCCCAACGGGAGAGTCCATCCGCGTGATGGGCGACAAGGTTGCGGCCCGCATCGCCGCTGAAGGCGCGGGCGTCCCTGTGGTTCCCGGCTCGGCGGGCCGGATTGATGACACCGACCATGCCCGCGCTGTGGCGCTGGCCATCGGCTTTCCGATCATGATCAAGGCGGCCGCAGGTGGCGGCGGGCGCGGCATCCGCATCGCGCACGACCTTGAGGAATTTGAACGCCTGACCCCGCAAGCCAGCGCCGAGGCCAAAGCCGCTTTCGGCGACGGTGGGCTGTATCTGGAAAAGGTGATCGAACGCGCCCGGCATATCGAGGTGCAGATCCTCGGTGACGGCACCCGCGCCATTCACCTGTTCGAACGCGAATGTTCCCTGCAGCGCCGCCGGCAAAAGGTGTGGGAGGAGGCTCCCTCGCCCGCCTTGCCCGCCGCGATGCGCGAAACCCTGTGCAAATCCGCCGTGGCGCTGGCCGAGGCAGTTGCCTATCGCGGGGCGGGCACGCTTGAATACCTGTTCGATGAGGTGACCGGGCAGTTCTACTTCATTGAGATGAACACGCGCATTCAGGTCGAACATCCGGTCACCGAAATGATCACCGGCATCGACCTTGTGCGTGAGATGATCCGCATCGCGGGGGGCGAGCCGCTGCGCTTTGCCCAAGACGATATCCAACTGAAAGGCCACGCGATCGAGGTGCGGATTTGCGCGGAAGACCCGGCCAGCAATTTCAAACCCGGCCCCGGCACGATCACCAGCCTTCAGGTGCCCGGCGGGGCAGGGGTGCGGTTTGATACCATGCTGTATCAGGGCTACACGGTGCCGCCGTTCTACGACTCGCTTCTGGGCAAGCTGATCGTCTGGGACGAAGACCGACCCGCGGCCCTTGCCCGGATGGAACGTGCGCTGAACGAATTGCAGGTCACAGGCCTGCCCACCACCAAACCCCTGCACCAGCTTCTGGTCCGCGACGCCGAGGTCGCCAAAGCCGCCTTCCACACCCGTTGGCTGGAACCCTGGCTGGACCAGAACGCCCATCTGATCAGCACAAAGGAGACGAGCGAATGACAACAAGATACTCCTTCGGCGGCGACGAGCACATCTTTGCGGAATGCGGCGCCGAAATGTCGCTTGAGGCGTTCTTCAAGGGCATGTCGATCATCAATGCCCTGCGTGACGCCAAGATCAAAGGCGTGACAGAGATTTGCCCGGCCAACGCCTCGTTTCAGGTGCGCTTTGATCCCGATGTGATCGCCCCCGACGCCATGATGGCCGAGTTGAAGGCGCTTGAGGCTGCGGCGCAGTCCGCACCCTCGGTGCTGGACACCCGGATCATCGAAGTGCCGGTTCTGTACAACGACCCCTGGACGCACGAAACCCTGATGCGGTTCCGCGAACGCCATCAGGATCCGACCTCGACCGACATCGAATATACCGCGCGGATCAACCACCTCGACGGCATCGACGGCTTTATCAAGGCCCATTCCGGCGCGCCGTGGTTCGTGTCGATGGTGGGGTTCGTGGCGGGTCTGCCGTTCCTCTATCAGATGGTTGACCGCGCCCGGCAAATCCAGTCGCCGAAATACCTGCGCCCGCGCACCGATACGCCGCGCCTGACCGTGGGCCATGGCGGCTGCTTTGGCTGCATCTATTCGGTGCGCGGTGCGGGCGGCTATCAGATGTTCGGCATCACGCCGATGCCGATCTATGACCCAAAGCAGCAAACCCCCTATCTGCGCGATTTCATGTGTCTGTTCAAACCCGGCGACATCGTGAAATGGAAGCCGATCGAGCGCCCCGAATACGACCATATCGTCGCCGAAGTGGACGCAGGCCGCTGGTCGCCGCGCATGGCCCCGGTCAGGTTCTCGCTGGAGGAATTCCAGAAAGACATGGACGCAACCAACGCCAAAGTCATGGAGGCGCTCAATGGCCGTTAATGTGATCAAGCCGGGCCTGTCCACGACGGTGCAAGACCTTGGCCGCCCGGGGTATTACCACATCGGCATCCCGATGTCGGGGGGCATGGACATGCTGTCTTTGGCTGCGGCCAACCTGCTTGTCGGCAATCCGGCGGGGGCTGCCGTGCTGGAGGCGGTCTTTACCGGGCCAGAGTTGGAATTCACCCAAGATGCCACGGTTGCCGTGACCGGTGCTACGATTCCGCCGAAGGTGGATGGGATGGAGCAACCGGGCTGGACCTCGTTTGCGGTGCGCAAGGGGCAGGTTCTTAGCTTTGGCTTCCTGAAAGCGGGTGCGCGCGCCTATATCGCGATTTCCGGCGGCATTGATGTGCCGGTCGTTCTCGGCTCGCGGTCCACCTATACGTTGGGGGCCTTGGGCGGGTTTGAAGGGCGCAAACTGGCTGCAGGTGATGTGCTGCCCCTTGGGACGGGCGTTGGGGCGGGCGTGGGGCGCAGCGTGCCGGAAAATCTGCGGCGCAAACCGGCGATGCCTGCCGAATTGCGTATGCTGCCGGGCCTCTACTGGCACCGCATCACCGAAGCGGCTGGCGAGCGGTTCTTTGAGGACACCTGGAAAGTGGCGCCTGAGGCGGACCGCATCGGCTACCGCTTCAAGGCAGGGCGCCCCCTGGACTTTGTGCCGCACGAACAGCCCTTTGGCGCAGGGTCTGACCCGTCCAACATCGTGGACGCCTGCTATCCCTACGGCTCGGTTCAGGTGCCCAGCGGGACAGAGCCAATTGTGCTGCACCGCGATGCGGTGTCGGGCGGCGGCTATTTCATGATCGGCACCGTGATCTCGGCCGATATGGATCTGATCGGCCAGTTGCAACCCCACACGCCGACACGTTTCGTCAAAGTGACCATGGAGCAGGCGCTGCGGGCCCGCGCCGACCGCAAGTCTGTTCTTGACGCGATAGGGGTTCTGCTGGCCTGACTTCAGCACGCAGGGAACGCGGGCGGAACGACCGCCCGCGACGCTAGCCAAAAGCCGGAGCCATGGAACCCAACGCAGCCAACACCCTGTCCGCCCCACCGCATCAGCTCCGGCGCCGTTTGCGCATCCGCGGCACGTCGATCACGCTGCTGGAACCGGTGCGTGAACGGGCGGAGGCCGATCTTGGCTTTCCCGTTGATTTTGAACTGCTGTCCTTCCCGACCTGCCAGCGCGTCGCCGCGATGGAGCCGGAAGGCTATGATATCTATGAACAATGCTTTCACAATCTGGATATCGTCTGGTTTTGGGGGGCCTTGCAACCCATCGACATCAACAGAATTGCCGAATGGGACAACATTAGCGATCTGGTGAAGCAAGGCGGCGTCAGCAAATACGCCTGGCGCGGCCATGGGGATGCACCGGTCAAGAAGCTGTACGTGCAGCCCGGCGGTTTTCTGGGCCCCAAACCCACGCAACGGATCTCGATGCTGCCGACGGTCTACAATATGGACAGTTTCGGCTATGATTCCCGTGTGTTTGGTGTGGGTCCGGACGTCCGGCCCAGCTGGTCCTGGCTGCTGGATCGTCGCGCCAAGGGTCGTATCGCCCTTGTGGATGAACCCGCCATCGGCATTTTCGATGCCGCCTTGGCCGCCGAGGCGTCAGGTGACTTGCAGTTCAGCGATATTGCGAACATGTCCATCGAGGACATCAACGCCCTGATGAACCTGTTGGAGGATCGCCGTCTTCAGGGCTATTTCTGCGGCACCTGGCGCGATGGTGACGAGGCCGCGGCGCTGGTTACCCGCAAGTCCGTGGCCGTGCAAAGCATGTGGTCGCCGGTTTACGGCAAGCTTGGCCCGAACAACGCCCATTTTGTGGAATCTGCGCCGACCGAAGGCTACCGCGCGTGGCATGGCGGGGCCAGCCTGTCACGCCACACCCGCGGGGCAGAGTTGGACATGGCTTATGAATATCTGAATTGGTGGCTTTCGGGTTTTGCGGGTGCCGTCATGGCGCGGCAGGGCTACTACATTTGCAATCCCACCCGCGCCCGCGAACATCTGGCCCCGCAAGAATGGGCCTATTGGTATGACGGTGCCGCAGCGTCGCACGACTTGACCGGGCCGTCGGGCAATGTTGTCGTGAAGGCCGGCAGCCGTCGCGCCGGCGGAACCTATCTGGAGCGGGCGCGCCGGATCGCCATCTGGAATACCGTTATGGATGAATACAACTATGCCGCGCGGGCATGGGAGCGTTTCATGCGCCGCATCAACGAAGGGGCGGCAGCATGATCCGCTCCTCCAACCCTCTGGCGCAGGAACCCCGATACCAGCTTGTCACCCGCGTCCTGCGCGACAACATCGCGACCGGGAACCTGCCACAGGGCTTTGTGCTGTTGGAAGGCCCGATTGCGACGGTCATGCAAACCAGCCGTGTGCCGGTGCAATCTGCCCTGCGCCAACTGCTGGAAGAAGGCCTTATCCACCGTTTTGACGGTCGCGGCTATCTTGTGGGCTGTGGGCAAAACCCGGCGCCTGCCATACGGCGGGATATCCGCGATCTGGTCCTGGATATTCCCAAGGACGTGGACGACGCCCTTCAGACCCGTGGAACCTGGCTGCACGTCTATGATCAGGTCGAAAAGCAGGTGGCTGCCTGTCTGATCTTTGGCGAATTCCGCATCGTCGAAACCGAACTGGCGGATTATCTGGGCGTCAGCCGGACCGTGGTGCGGGACGTGCTGTCGCGCCTGCAAGAGCGCGGGCTGATTCGCAAAAGCGCCAGCTCGCACTGGATTGCCGGGCCGCTGACCGCCCGCACCGTCCGCGAGAAATTTGAGCTTCGCAGTATTGTCGAGCCTGCCGCTTTGCGCATCGCCGCACCTCATATCCGTTATGCCGAGGTCGAAGCCTTGCTGGATCGGATCAGATCTGATCCGACCGTTACCACGGAATTCCTTGGCGAGGCTTTGCTGGAACTCTGCATTGCGCAGGCACCGAACACAGCTTTGGTTGATGTGATCCGCAGCAACCATCTGTTGCTGTCGGCCGTCAACCGCGCCCTGACCCTGCTTGGTCTGCCGCGTGATGAGACGACGATCGAACAGTATCAAAAGCTGTTCGAATTGATCGCCCGGCATCCAATTGATTCAGCGGCAGAATACTTGCGCGACTACCTGTCGATCATCGAGCGAAGGTATTTGGCGCGGATGAAGATCGTGGCCGTGATCAGCGTAACAGGCGCATTCGCGCCCTATCTCAGCCCGCAGTAAAACGAACAAAGAACTCAATACGCATTATTTGAATGCGGAATGCGCACCCGGAGATGGCCATTTCGCAGACTTATTGCCCTATTGTTGCTCACAACTGATGACTTTCGCAATTTGATAACTTGTTGACACAAGATAGAAGAAGGAACATTATACGAAGTACAGTCCGCAGGTTAAGCTTTCGGGATGTGCATACTCCGGTCGCATCGCGGCAGACGATGAAGATGACCCCTGGCGCCACGGCGCGTGGGAAAATGTCCAGAATGAGGTGGCGGTGGAAACGGCAGTCTTTCGACTTGAGGGCTTGACCAAGCGTTACGGCGATCTGCTGGCGCTGGACAATGCCACGCTGGATGCGGGGGAAAACGAGTATATCTCGTTCCTTGGACCGTCCGGCTCGGGCAAGACCACCCTCTTGCGCGTCATCGCTGGTTTTGAGCCGCCTGAATCCGGAAGGGTCTTCTTTGAGGGCCGCGATATCACCAATGTTCCCGCGCACGAACGCGGCATCGGATTCGTGTTTCAGAACTTTGCTCTTTTCCCGCATCTGACGGTCATAAAGAACGTGGCCTTCGGCCTGACGCACGGAAAGTCTGGCCTGTCGGTTGCCGAAGTGGACCGCCGCAGTCATGAAGTGATCGACATGGTCGGCCTGTCGGGGCTGGAAGATCGCGGCGTCGATCAGATTTCCGGCGGTCAGCGCCAACGCGTGGCCTTGGCCCGCACCCTGACGATGCGCCCGAAACTGGTGCTGCTGGATGAGCCTTTGGGGGCCCTGGACGCGAACCTGCGCGGCCGGATGCGCAACGAACTGCGCGCCATCCGGGAACGGCTGGGCGTCACCTTTCTGCACGTCACCGGGTCGGAAAACGAAGCGCTTGCGATGGGCGACCGTGTGGTCGTTCTGGACCGCGGCCGCCTGATTCAGATCGGCAAGCCGGTCGAGATCTATGATCGCCCCGCCTCGCCTGACGTGGCTTATTTCCTTAACCGTTTCAACATGTTCGAAGGGCGGTTGAGCGGGGGGCAGTTCCACGGCGTCTTCGGCACTGCGCCGGCACCGGTGGCAACGAAAGCTGACCGCGACGTTTATGCCGTCCGCTATGACCGGATGCGCGCTTTGCCGCTGACGGCAAAGACCGATCGGCCCACGTTGAAGGCGACATTCATCGCGTCGGAATACCTTGGCTCGTCCATCATGAACTTCTTTGATGTCGACGGCAAAGTCATGGAAATGGAACACCATCTGAGCCTTGGCGCGCCGCAAACCTTCGAGCCGCGTCAGGACTGCCTGCTGTCCTGGAACCCCGAAAGGGCCATCGTCTTTGGCCGGGAGGCGCATTGATGTCCGGTTCCGTCACGATCCAAAAGCGGCAATCCACCGCGACGCGCTGGCTGCTGGCCCCGGGCATCATCTGGATGGCCTTGTTCCTTGTCGTGCCGATCCTGATGATCGTCTACGTCTCGTTCTGGACGCAGTCGACCTTCAACATTTCCTCCACGCCCACATTGGCAAGCTGGAAAGCCTTCTTTGCCTCTGACACCTACACCGGATCCTTGTGGACGACCCTGCGGATCTGGCTGATCATCCTGGCGACGACCTTCATCGTCGGCTATCCGACGGCGCTGTTCGTGGGCCTGCTGGTCAAAAGCAAGACCTTGTCCACCGTCCTTCTGGTGATCTGCGTCATCCCGTTCTGGACCTCGTTCCTGATCCGGGTGCTGGCGTGGCGTCCGATGCTGGGCAAGGAAGGCGCGATCAACATCATCCTGCTGAAACTGAACATCATTCAGCAGCCGATCGAAGTGCTTTTGTTCACCGAGCTGTCCGTTGTGATCGGCATGACGCAGATCTATTGCGTGTTCATGGTGGGCCCGATCGCCTTCATGCTGGGTCGCATCGACCGCAATATCATCGAGGCGGCGCGCGATCTGGGCGCAGGTTTTGGCCGCATATTCTTCAAGATCATCTTCCCCTTGTCGCTGCCCGGCGTGGTCGTCGGCGCGATCTTTGTCAGTGTCATGGTGCTGGGCGAATTTGCCACCTCAGGCGCTTTGTCGGGCCGCAAGGTGAACCTGCTGGGCAACATCATCGTCACCCAGGTCGGATCGCTGAAATGGGCGATGGCCTCGGTCGTGGGGGTCATTCTAACCGTCGTGATGGGCTTCGTGATCGCGGGCTTGCTGCGCATCGTTGACCTGAAGCGGGAGCTGTAGGCCATGGAATCGCGCGTTCTCAAACCCACGCTGGCTATCTATCTTGGCCTGTTCCTGTTGTTTCTTTATGGCCCCTTTGTCGTTCTGACGATCATCTCGTTCCAGCAGGGGCCTGAGGGCGGTCCACAGTTCCCGATCTTGTCGTGGTCAACCTATTGGTACAAACAACTGTTCGGCCTGACCCCGCCCAGCCGGATTGCGCCTTTGCCGTTTGGCGATGCGTTGATCCGGTCGCTTTTGCTGGCGTTGATGACGATGGTCGTGTCGACCGTTCTGGGCGTGATGTCCGCGCAGGCGTTCCGCCGCAAATTCCGCGGGTCTAGCCTTGTGTTCTATCTGATCGTTCTGGGCATGATGGTGCCGGGCGTTCTGACCGGTCTGGGCACCTCGCTTCTGGCCAACAACGTCATCGGGATCGAGCGGCACTGGTACTCTACCGCCTTCGCAACCCATGTCGCCTACACTTACCCCTTCGCGTTTCTGGTGATGCTGGCGATCCTGAACCGCTTTGACGCCTCGGTTGAAGAAGCCGCCTGGTCCTTGGGCGTCGATCCGTGGACCACGTTCCGCAAGGTTACGTTCCCGCTGATCTTCCCGGGTGTGCTGTCGGCCATGCTGTTCGCCTTCACCCTGTCGCTGGACGAATTTCCCCGCACCCTCTTTGCCTCTGGCCGGGATCAGACGCTGCCACTGGCGATCTACGGCACGTTCTCTGTCGAGATTCACCCCAACATCTTTGCCTTCGGGGTGCTGACCACGCTGTTCTCGTTCGCGCTGTTGTCGGTCTACGGCATCCTGATGGCGATGAGCGTGCGGCGCGCCCGCCGCTTGGCCATGCAGGAGGACATTGCATGAGCAACACCGTCATCGTCACCGGCGCAGGGTCCGGCATCGGTCGCGCCATCGCCCTGAAACTCGCGGCGGACGGCTACAACGTGCTGGTCAATGACTTCCGCGCTGAGGCGGCCGCACTGGTTGCCGCCGAGATCGGGCCGAAAGCGCACCCTGCGGCAGGCGATGTCTCGGTCGAGGCTGACGTGGCGGCCATGGTCGCCGCAGCCGAAACCGCCTTTGGCCCAGTCACCCATCTGGTGAACAATGCAGGCTATGTGCATCAGGCCCGCTTCGTCGATCTGACCCTTGCCGATTTTGACCGGATGATCGCCGTTCATCTGCGCGGCACCTTCCTGTGCACCCGCGCAGTGCTGCCCGGCATGGTGGCGCGTGGCGCCGGGGTCATCGTCAACATCGCCTCGCAGCTGGGCCAGATCGGCGGCAATGAACTGTCGCATTACGCCGCCGCCAAGGCCGGGATCATCGGCATGACGAAATCCCTCGCACGCGAGGTTTCAGCCCAGGGCGTGCGCGTCAATGCGGTCGCACCCGGACCGATCAACACGCCCCTGGTGCGCAACCTGTCCGCCGAATGGCAACGCGTCAAAGCCGCCGAACTGCCCTTGGGCCGGTTTGGCGAACCCGAAGAGGTTGCCGAAACCGTCGCCTTCCTGTGTTCGCCCGCAGCCTCGCTGTTCGTCGGCCAGACCCTCGGGCCCAATTCCGGAGATGTGATGCTATGACCGACGTTGTCCTGATCACCGGCGCAGGCATCGGCATCGGCCGCGCATCGGCGCTGGCCTTTGCGAAGGCAGGCTACCATGTGGTTGTGACCGATGTGCTGGGCGCCGAAGGTGCCGCCGTCGTGGCTGAAATCACCGCGGCAGGCGGCTTGGCAGAGTTCCACAAGCTGGATGTGCGGTCCACCGAAATGGCCGATGCGGTGGTGGCCGATGTCGAGGCGCGCCATGGCAGGATCGACGTCATCGTCGCCAATGCCGGTATCGCGCACAAGGTTCCCTTGGCCGAGATGAGCGACGAGAAGTGGGACTACACCTTTGACATCGACCTCAAAGGCATATTCCGCATCGTGCGTCCTGCCTTGCCGGGCATGAAAGCCCGCGGCAAGGGGGCCATCGTGGCGCTGTCGTCGATCATGGGCGTGGCCTATGGCTGGGACGAACACGTCCACTACTCTGCCGCCAAGGCCGGAGTCGTCGGGCTGGTGCGCGGTCTGGGCGTGGAACTGGCCCGCGACGGCATCCGCGTCAATGGCGTGGCCCCCGGCTATATCCGCACGGCACAGCTTTTGTCCAAGCAGCATTCGCTTGGGCCCGACGCCGACAAGGCGGGCGAATTCATCCCGATGGGCCGCATCGGCGAGCCGGATGACATCGCCGATGTGATCCTGTTTTTGGCATCCAACGGTGCACGATACATGACCGGACAGGTCGTGGTCGTGGACGGAGGACTACTCGTCGGACGCTACTGATCCGGCGAGGGAAGAAGAAAGAAACGCAACTGGAGGTACTATTCCGATGAATAAAAACCTGTCCCGCCGCCGTTTTCTGCAGAGTACTGCAGGGTCGGCGGCACTCGCTGCGGGCGGCCTGCCGTTCCTTGGCGCACAACAAGCCTTCGCGGCCGACCTTGCCAGCCAGGAGCTGCGCACTGTCGGTCTGTCCGTGACCGTGCAAGATCGCATTCTGTCCGATTTCCAGGCAGCATCGGGCGTCAAAGCGGTGTCGGGCAAAGCCGATATCTTCCCCAACACCCAGACCGAACTGCTGTCGGGCTCTACCGCCTACGACTGCTGGGAAACCATCGGCGAGCGTCTGCCGTCGATCGTGCAGACCGATCTCGTCTCGCCGATCGCGACCTCGGCGCTGACCAACTGGACTGGCATCGGTGAAAGCTTCACCAAGGCCTCGGACAAGTGGGAACGCCGCGCGCAGATCGTCGGTCAGATCTATACCGACGAAAGCATGACCGCGCTGAACATGGTTCCGACCGTGTACAACTTCGACTCCATCGGCTACCGTCCTGACCTGGTCTCCGAAGAAGAAGCCTCGATGTGGTCCTCGCTGTTCGATCCCAAGTTCAAGGGCAAGACCGGCCTGAACGTCGACCCGCTGATCGCGTTTGGCCAAGCCGTTCTGGCGATGAACGAGCTGGGCCTGTTGGAGGTTGCGAACCCCGGTAACCCGGATGCGGCTGCCATCGAGGAAGCCGCCAAGTTCCTGATTTCCAAGAAGAAAGAAGGCCAGTTCCGCGCCCTCTGGGGTGACTTCGGCGAGCTGGTGAACCTGCTGGCTTCCGGTGAGATGATCATCGCTGACGCGTGGCAGCCGGCTGTCATGGCGGTCAAGGCACAGGGCGTGCAGTGTTCGTATGCCACGATGAAGTCGGGCTACCGCGCTTGGGCCATCGGCGTATCGGCGCTGAAATCCTCGCCGAACCTCGATGCCGTCACCGCTTATGCCGACTACTGGCTGTCGGGCGGCCCGGCTGTGGCCGTGTCCGAACAGGGCTACTATTCGCCCAACGACAAGGTCAAAGCGATCATGGCGCCTGAAAAGTACGCCTTCTGGTACGAGGGCAAGCCTTGGGTCGGCGCGGCTGAACGCGGGATCAACGAAGGCGATCTGCGCGATGGCGGTTCCTTGGCAACCCGTGCGGCGAACGTCGCTTACTGGCACCAGTGGCCAGACGAGTACGACCTCTTGATGACCAAGTGGGATGAATTCCTGTCTGCCTGATCGGCCTGAAACTTGCACGACCGGGGGCAACCCCGGTCGCTGCGCGACCTGAATATCAAGGACGTCTCCACGTGGCCTATGACCTGCAACTTTCGCACATCGGCAAGGTTTACGACAACGGCACGCCAGCCGTGATCGACTTCAACCTTGACGTGGACAAAGGCGAATTCATCGCCTTCCTCGGCCCATCCGGCTGCGGCAAGACCACGACCCTGCGGATGATCGCAGGGTTTGAAGCAATCACCTCCGGTGATCTTCTGATCCGTGGCAAACGCATCAATGACATGCTGCCGGAACAGCGGCCCACCTCGATGATCTTTCAGAATTACGCCCTGTTTCCCCATATGACCGTGCGCCAGAACGTGATGTTCGGACTTGAGGTGAAAAAACTTCCCAAGGCCGAGGCGAACCAGAAGGTCGACCGCATTCTGGACAAGCTGGGCCTGTCCGAAGTGGCCAACACCCGCCCCACCCGCCTGTCAGGCGGCCAGCGTCAGCGCATCGCTTTGGCGCGGTCATTGGTGGTGGAACCTGACATCCTTCTGCTGGATGAACCCTTGGGCGCGCTGGACGCCAACCTGCGCAAATCCATCCAGAATGAGCTGAAGCTGTTGCAGCGCGACCTGGGCATCACCTTCGTTTTCGTAACCCATGCGCAATCCGAAGCCTTGGCGCTGTCTGACCGGATTGTCGTGATGAACGCGGGCAAGGTTGAACAGATCAGCCAGCCGCGCGAACTTTACACCCGCCCCCAAAGCATCTTTGTCGCCAAGTTCATCGGGGCGAATACCCTGATCTCCGGCACGGTTCGTGCCGTCGGTGCCAGCACCGCGATGATCGACACCGCTTTTGGCACATTGGAGGCTACGGCCCCTGTGACCCCGATCCCCCCCGGCACTGCCGCGTCCATTGTGCTGCCGGCCGAAGCGATGCAGGTTCTGCCCGCCGCCACCTCAGACGCCGAAATGCGCGCCGCCTACGGCGCCAATGTCATCCCATGTCAGATCAGCCGGCTGCAAGTCGTCGGCCACCTGATGCAGATCGGCCTGACTCTGCCCTCGGGTGAAGCGGTCTCAATGGAGAGTCATGCCGAAAAGTATCGTGACACGCTCAAGGCCGGAACCAGCGGCTTTGTCGCCTGGAAAGCGACCGATGCCACGACGATCCTGAACTGAGGCCACGATGATGACCCCGACCCCGATCACGGCCAAAGATCTTGCGCAGCAGCTACGCGGCGGTCAGCGCGACCCGGTAGAGCTTGTCGAACAGGTGTTTGACGCCATCACGACGTCAGGCGATGCCGCGCTGTTCATCCGGCAAACCCGCGACCGGGCCGAGGCCGAGGCCCGCGCCTCACGCGCGCGGTTGCGGGCGGGCAACCCGGCGAGCCTGCTGGACGGCGTGCCATTGGCCTGGAAAGACCTGTTCGATCTGCAAGGCACCGTGACAACCGCAGGCTCTGCCGTGCTGCGCGGCGCGGCCCCGGCGACACAGGATGCGGCGCTGGTCCACGCGGCCATGCGCGGCGGGCTGATCACGGTCGGCACCGTCAACATGACCGAATTCGCCTATTCCGGTATCGGCCTGAACCCACATTACGGAACACCGTGGAACCCGTGCGACCCCAAAGTGGCGCACTCGCCCGGCGGATCCTCGTCGGGCAGTGGCGTGGTGGTGGCCAAAGGCATCGTGCCCTTGTCCATCGGCACCGATACAGGTGGGTCGATCCGTATTCCGGCGGCCTTCAACGGCGTCGTGGGCTACAAAACCTCAACCGGGCATCACCCGATGGAGGGCGTGTTTCCCCTGTCCCCAACGCTGGACACGCTTGGCCCTTTGGCCCACACGGTTGAGGATTGCGTTCTGGTGGATGCCGTTCTGCGCGGCCTGCGGCTGCCACAAGCTGTGGCGGCGGACATTGCGGGCCTTGATTTCGTCATCCCCGATGCGGTGATGTTCGATGATCTGGACCCCGCCGTAGCCGCTGCGTTTGATGCCACCGCGGCCCGCCTTTCCGCAGCAGGGGCCCGGGTCCGCCGCATCGCGCTGCCCGAACTGCGTGAGGCCGCCGCAATCATCGCGGAAATCGGCCCGCT
>JAYSQA010000178.1:0-2860 GCA_043721775.1 Rhodobacterales bacterium | reverse complement strand
GAATTGCGCGCGATGATGAACAGCCAGGGCGACCGCGATAGTGCAGTAATGATATCCTGGGTGATCCCGTCCGAGAAATACTCCTGTTCCGGATCGCCGGACATGTTCTCGAATGCAAGAACCGCAATCGACGGCTTTTCCGGTTTTGCAGGGCCCGCGCTGTCAGAAGCATCAGGTTTTGGCACAGGCTGTTCCAGTGCCGCGCCAAGCCCAATATTCGAGGACACGCCCATCTTGCGATTGATCGTCGCGAGATGGGTGCGCACGGTGGACGGCGCGATACACAGATGATCCGCGATGACCTGATAGGTGGCGCCGCCTGCATAGGCTTTGGCGATCTCAAGTTCTCTGGCACTGAGATCATGATCGTGCAACAATCGCGATCCTCCATTCTAACAAACTTGCAGTCTTTCAGTGTGGGGACCGCGCACAAAACGGGCAACCCTACAAATGCATCAGAGCGAATACTACATCGGGCGGACCCAAAATACAGCATCTGCGTGATACCGCAGCAGGGTGGCGCGCGCGACACTTCCTTTACCTTGACCAATTCAGGTCACCGCAACAGGAAGCACACTCCGATGACCCATGCACAAACTGCCCGCGATTTCTTTGAAGCTTGCGAAACCGGCAAAGGTTGGGACGGCTGCAAGACCTGGTGCCTGGAGGGGGCAACGTTCTCCTGTCAGGCGGACGCGCTGGCCCAGACGTCCACGCTGGCCGCCTATGCCGACTGGATGAAGGGTCTGCTTGGCCCGATCCCTGACGGTCATTACGAGCTGAAAGCTTTTGCCATGGACGCCGAGCGCGCCACCGTCGTTGCGGCGGCGGTGTTTCACGGCACGCAGACGGGCGCGGGCGGGCCGGTTGCCGCCACCGGCAAGGCTGTTTCCTCGGACTATGCCTATGTCATATCATTCAACGGCGGCAAGATCAGCCACATGACCAAGGTCTGGAACGACGCGCAGGCGTTGCGCCAGCTTGGCTGGGCATGATGCGCTGGCGCATTCTTGCCCTGCTGTTCGTTGCCCGTATCGGGCTTGGATTTCAGTTTCAGACCCTGGCCTCTGTGGGCGACAACCTCGCCCGGACCTTCGGGCTCGACTATGCGCAGATCGGTCTCTTGATCGGGCTGTTCATGGCGCCGGGACTGGTTTTGGCGCTGCCTGCGGGCTTTTCTGGCCGCTACGCCTCGGACCGTGTGCTGGCGGGGACCGGTCTTTTGGCATTGATGATCGGCGGTGTGGTGTCCGGGCTTGCTGCGGACGTTTGGACCATCGGGTTAGGACGGGTGATGGCCGGCGCAGGGTTTCTGTTTGCCACGCTTTATTTCAGCAAGATGGTGGCCGATTGGTTTGATGACCGCGAGATGGCAACCGCCATGAGCGTTCTGGTCATGAGCTGGCCCTTTGGCATAGCCATCGGACAGGTCGGCCACACCTGGCTGGCGCAGGTCTTTGATTGGCATGCGCCGTTTCTGGTGGCCGCTGGCTACTGCGGCCTGGCGGCTTTGGCCATCCTCCTCTTCTACCGCCCGCCCCATGATCTGCCGCGCCTGAAAAGTGCTGCAGTGCTCGCGCTGACACGGCAGGAATGGCACCTTATCATCTGTGCGGGGACGGCCTGGGGGGTGTTTAACGCGGGCTACGTCATTTACCTGACATTCGGGCCCAACATGCTTGTGTCCCTCGGGCGCCCTGTCATCAGCGCGGCATCGGTGATCAGCGTGGGAAGCTGGCTCATGATCCTGTCAGGCACGATGTGCAGCGTCATTGCGGATCGTTTCGGTCGGCGTGATACGATCCTGTTAGTCTGCATGACCAGCGCCGTCATTGCGCTTTTGCTTCTGGTCGTGCCGGGGGCCGGGTTGTCGGCAAGCCTTCTTTTCGGGCTTCTCGCGATGGCCCCTGCCGGCGTTATCCTGTCGCTTGCGGGACAGGCGATGCGACCCGAGCGGCGCGCCTTCGGCATGGGCGTGTTTTATACGGTCTACTATGCGATCATGACAGCCGTGCCACCGATCTCTGGAGCGATTTACGACGTGCGCAACCACCCCGAGGATGCACTTCTGTTCGGTATGATCCTGTTCGCCACCGTTGTGCCCGCAGCCTTCGCATTCAAGTATATCAAGGCCGGGTCACCCACATTTGCCAAAGAAGGAACCTCATGATGCAAATCCGAAAAACCGTCATAATCAAAGAAACCATTGCCACCGACGAGATGGGACGGCCCTGCCCGCCCATAACGCGCGTGGCAGCGATGGCTGTGGTGAAAAACCCGTTTGCGGGTCGGGATGAAGATGATCTGTCCGCCCTTTTTGATATGGGTGCCAAGTTGGGGGAAGATCTGGCAGGCCAAATTGTCAGCCTGCTTGCCGCCCCTGCCGTCTGCTACGGCAAAGCCGCCATTGTCGGAATCTCGGGTGTTATGGAACATGGTGCCGGGATTGTTCATCCCAGACTTGGCAAACCGATGCGTGAGTCAGTTGGCGGTGGGGCTGCGCTGATCCCGGCGAACGTAAAAGTCGCGGCTTTGGGGGCGCAAATTGACCTTCCGCTTGGACACAAAGACAACCCTTGGTCATTCGACCACATCGACACGATGACGCTGATGATCGCTGACGCGCCCCGTCCAGACGAAATCGTCGTATGCATCGCCGTATCCGACGGCCCACGTGCCTGTCCGAGGGTCGGGAAAGGTCCTGCAAAACGAGGATGAAAGAAGTAATGTGATTAAAGCGGTTTGTCTTCAATCTGAATCATAAGGCTTATCCCTTTGACTCCGGCGACTACCACATGTTGTGCTGATCTGCCGCTTGCACTGTGTGGTCTTCGGGTGTTTGGAGCTGCGGCATTGGCCT
>JAYSQA010000177.1:0-19487 GCA_043721775.1 Rhodobacterales bacterium | reverse complement strand
GCATCGCGACAAGATACGACCGATGCCCAATCCTGTTCCTCTCGGCCTGCGCTCTGGCTGCAACGGTCATCTATTGGTTGTGAGTCCTGACCCTAGCTTGGCAATGAACGGGATTTACGATCTGCCTAAGACCGCCTCGCAAGCCTGGACGGTTGGCCAGCCGATCTATTGGGATGTCGCCACCTCGCGCGTGACCAACGTGGTGGCGACCAACAAACTGGTCGGCGTCGCCGTGCTGGCGGTTGGGGCCGGTGCGGGCGAGATCGTTGGCCGCGTCCGCCTGACAGCGGCAAGTGCCAATTGACCGCCTTCGATCTGGCCACGGACTCGCTGTTCGCCGATCAGAACCTTGCCGTCGATGCGCTGCTGCGTCTCGGCGGCACCGGTCCTGCGCAGGGGATACGGGTGATCCGGGCGATGCCGGACCGCTTTGCCAATTTTGGCGAAGGCCGGTTCGTCGTCGATACCGTGTTGCTGAACATCCGGCTCGCCGACGCACCAATCCTGTCGGCGGGCGACACGGTCGAGATCGCGGGCCAGCTTCACGAGGTTCAGGGCAGTCCAACCCGCGATACCGACCGGCTGGTCTGGCTGGCCGAAGCGCGGGCGCTGTGAAGCTGCTTGCCAGCATCGAGGGCGATATCCGGGCGATGATGAAGGCTGAACTTGAAGCCGCCGAACGCGCGGTAACGGCGGGGGTTTCAGAAGCGGCCAGCGGTTTGCAAACTGCCTGGCGCGGCCAGATTACAGGGGCCACCCTGGGCCAAAAGCTGGCGAACTCAGTCCGCAAGAAGCTATATCCGACGTCCGGCGCCTCGATCCGTGCCGCGGCGGTGGACTATTCCAACGCCTCCAAGGTGGTGGATGCCTTTGACCGGGGCGTGATCATCCGTTCGAAAAACGGCTTCTGGCTGGCAATCCCTACACCCGCGGCAGGAAAGAAAGGCATCGGCAATCAGCGGATCACCCCGGGCGGCTGGGAACAGCGCACCGGCCAACGCCTGCGCTTCGTCTATCGGCGCGGGCAGCCCAGCCTGCTGGTGGCGGAAACCCGGCTGAATTCCAAGGGCCGGGCGGTGGCGTCGAAGTCGAAAACCGGCCGCGGCCTGGCCACTGTTCCGATCTTTGTCCTTGTGCCGCAGGTGAAACTGCCGAAACGCCTGAGCCTGGAAGGTCCGGCGCGGGAGGCCGAAGCGCGACTGCCGGGGCTGATCGTTGCGAATTGGAGGGAGGTGCAACTGTAAGCAGGCGGTGGACAGGCATTGTCCACTGGCATATATTGCCAATAAAGATGAAGGAGAGCGCCATGGCCACCAGAAACGTCGTTCTGACCGACACTCAGTCTGACCTCGTCGACCGGCTTGTCGCGACCGGACGCTACCAGAACGCAAGCGAGGCCCTGCGCGCTGGGCTGCGGCTGCTCGAACGCGAGGAGTCAGAGCTTGGCGCACTGCGGGACCGGCTCACCACCGGTATCGAACAGGCACGCACTGGACAGCTGGCCGAAGGACGCGGCGAGGACGCGGTTCGCCGCGCCTTTGCAGCAGCACGAACCGCGCGCTGATGTCGCGATCCTGGCGGCTGACGCAACAGGCGGAAACGTCGCTTGTCGAGATTGCACTTTGGACGGTTGAAACCTTTGGCCCCAGACAAGCTGCGGCCTACGAGGACGATCTGATCGCCCGTTGCAGTGAAATTGCGGCCGGGACGGCAATAACCCAAGGCTGCCGTCAACTCATCGATCCTGACTTGCCGGAAGACTTGCGCTTCACACGGTCGGGGCAGCATTTCATCGTGTTCATCGAGGATGCTGCGCAGGTAATCATCGTGGATTTCCTGCATTCGCGATCCGATCTTCCCGGCAAGATTGCCGCGCTGTCATCGGCGAAGACCCAGAACAACCACTGAAACCGAGGGCCGGATTTCCGCGAAAGTGCTGGGTCAGACACGGTCTTAAGGAACTGCCGCTTCTTCGCCCGCTTGCAGGCGGGCCAACCAGGCATCTGCTTCGTCATGCGGGACGTGCAAACCCGTGACTTGATACTGATCCCAAGCCTGCAGCCCTGCGGCGCGAAACGCCTCGCGCGCCTCTTCACGCATCAAAAATTGCGAGACGGCTTGGCGCAACATCCAGTGAGTTGATCGGCCTTTGGCATCTGCCAGCCGCTTGAGGCGATCCCGGGTGTCCTGATCAAGTTTAATGGCAACCGGGCGGGTGGTGTTCATCGGAAGTCTCCATGGGGGTTCCGCGCACACCGACGATAATACGGCACAAGCCAGCGCAGAAGCCGCAATTGAGGAAAGGGACCAAAAATGCCGACCACCCGCGAAACCATCTTCACCGCCCTGCACGCGCGACTGCAAAGCCTCGCCGCCACGGTCTTGCGCGACGAAGTGCTGCCCGAACGCATCCCGCCTGCCGGGCTGATCATCCTGCGCGATGGCCAGCCCGGCGAGCCGGAGGTCACGCTGTCCCCACTGCGCTATCACTACCAGCACCGGGCAGAGCTTGAGGTGATCGTCCAGACCCCCGGAAACAGGGCCACGGCTTTTGACACGCTGATCGCGGCGATTGGCACGGCACTGGCCACCGACCGCACCCTTGGCGGGCTTTGCGACTGGGTCGAGGCGGAAGCTCCTGCCTCGGTCGATCTGCCGGTCGACGGTGCCGTTGCCCTCAAGGCGGCGGTCGTGACCGTCGTGTTGCATTATTCTACGATAGACCCTCTCGCGTAATATCGGACGACTAAGAGCGTGCACCACTACGGTTCGGGTCATCGCCCAAAAGCCAGAGAAGCAGACACGCAAGTATCGGAGAGAAGATCAAACTCAGAAGAACCCATCCGACCGCGCTACGCCCGCGTTTCTCAGCCATGCGGGCGGGCAGCAGGATGTATATCCAGACAATGAGATACAGCGCGAGGAGGGCAAGGATGATGCCTAGAAAGCTGGACGTTGCATTTTCCAACATCAAATCTCACCCATAGTTGCATTCAGGCTAACGCATAGCCGCGAGAGCCGCGACACCCAAGTCCCAACCCACCCCCAACAATGAGGAGACCCCCATGGCACGTGCGCAAGGCGCGCGGGCGCAGATGGCGCTTGCGTATGAAACGGTTTATGGCACCCCGCCGGTCAGTGGGTTCCGGTTGATGCCCTTTGCCCGGGCGACGCTCGGGGCGGAGCAGCCGCTCTTGGAATCCGAACTGCTGGGCTATGGCCGCGATCCCCTGGCCCCGATCAAGGACGCGGTCACGGTCGATGGGGAGGTGGTGATCCCGATCGATGTCGAGGCGTTTGGGTTCTGGCTGAAGGCGGCGTTCGGTCAGCCCACCACCGCTGGCACCACGCCGAAGACCCATACTTTCCAGTCGGGCAACTGGACCCTGCCCAGCATGGCGGTTGAGGTCGCCATGCCCGATGTGCCGCGCTTTGCGATGTATGCGGGCTGCGTGCTGGATCAATTGTCTTGGCAGATGCAGCGCTCTGGCCTGCTGACCGCCACCGCCAAGCTGGTGGCCCAAGGCGAAACCATCGCCGCTGTCACCGCCGCAGGAACGCCAGCCGCCCTCGGGCTCACCCGTTTCGGCCATTTCAACGGCGCGGTGAAGCGCAACGGCGCGGTGCTGGGCAATTTGGTTTCGGCAGAGGTCACCTATTCGAACAACCTCGACCGCATCGAAACCATTCGCGGTGATGGCCGCATTGATGGGGCGGACCCAACCAAGGCCGCGCTGTCCGGACGCATCGAGGTCCGGTTTGCCGACAGTACGCTGGTCACCCAAGCCATCGACGGCACGCCTTGCGAGTTGGAATTCAGCTACAGCCTCGGGGCCAACGCCAGTTTCACCTTCACGACTCATGCCGTCTATCTGCCGATCCCCCGGATCGAAATCGCCGGGCCGCAGGGGGTGCAGGCCAGCTTTGACTGGCAGGCTGCCAAAGCCACCAGCCCCGCGCGCATGTGCACCGCCGTCCTCATCAACACGCTCGCAGGATACTGATCATGATCCGACTGAACCTGACCGCCACTCCACAGTGGCTAGACCTCGCCCCCGGCCTACGCCTCCTCATGGGCCCACTGACCACCGCATTGATGGTTTCCGCCAGAGCGGACATGGCCATCGAAAGCTTGCCAGAATCCGCCACGACCGAAGAACTTGCGCTGGCCATGGAGAAAGCCGTCGCCCGCCGTGCCATTCTTGAATGGGAGGGCGTGGGTGATGAAACCGGCAGCGTCGTCGCCGTCACCCCCGAGGGCATCGACGCCCTTCTGGAAATCTGGCCGGTCTTCGAGGCGTTCCAGACCGGCTATGTCGCCAAGGGATTGATTCTGGACGCGGAAAAAAACGTCTCCGCGCCCTTGCCGAGTGGTCCTTCGGCGGGGGTGAACGGTATTGCGCCGCCTGCGCACCCTGCGAGGGCCGCGGGGGCAATTGCCCGGACTGCCCCGCAAGGCTGAACCGCCCGCACACGCAAGACGGCTGGCAGGTTTGGGATCTGGTCGGTCGCCTTGGTGGGCAGTTGCGCGTGATCCCCGGCGCCGTCCTGGGTTGGGATATGGGCGCGGCCCTCACCTTGGCCCAAGCGTTGGGCATTGACGCCCTGATCGCCGCCGAACTGCTGCCCGAGATCGAGGCGGTGATGGTGCGCAAACTGAACGAACAAATCGGAGAGAACCATGGCTGAAAAGAAAGTCAGCGTCCGCCTCTCGGCGGTCGGCGGACGGCAGGTGCGCGCAGAGCTGGAAGGTGTGGGCGATGCCGGGGCTCGTGGCTTCGGCCGCTTGTCATCTGAAATGGAACTGGCCAATACGCGCCTTGGCAGCTTTGCCCGCAAGGCCGGGATCGCCCTGGCGGCTGTGACGGCGGCCGCTGCCGCTGCCGGTGTGGCGATGATCCGGTCCGGGCTGGAGACCATTGGCGCGCAGGCGGACATGGCCGCCTCGCTTAAAACGACCGTGGAAAGCCTGCAGGTGTTGACATGGGCTGGGGAACTGGCCGGGGTTTCGATGGGCGAAATCGAACAGGCCACCAAGAAGCTGACCACCCGGCTGTCCGAAGCTGCCGCCGGATCGGGATCGGCAGTCGGTGCCTTGCAACGGCTGAACCTGACGGCGGCCGAGTTGCAGGCGATGCCGCTGGATCAGCGTATTGTCGCCATCCAAGAAGCGCTGGCGCGTTTTGTGCCAGAAGCCGAACGCGCAGCGGTTGCGTCCGACCTGTTTGGCGACAAGGCGGCACTGGCGTTTCTGCGCATCGATCCCGCGACCTTGCGCGAGGCGGCGCAAGATGTGCGGGATTTCGGGGTGGCGGTCAGCAATACGGATGCCGCCCAGATCGAACGCACCGGCGATGCGATTGCAAAGTAGGGCCTGATCTGGCTGGGCCTGACCAACCGGCTGACCGCCGCCGTCGCCCCGGCGCTAGAGGTCGTGGCCAATGCCCTGGCCGACATGGCGCGTGGCACCGGGCCGATCGGCA
Organism: Rhodobacterales bacterium; assembly: GCA_043721775.1. GTDB lineage: Bacteria > Pseudomonadota > Alphaproteobacteria > Rhodobacterales > Rhodobacteraceae > Stagnihabitans. The sequence goes on along the minus strand of JAYSQA010000177.1, from coordinate 14,004 downwards.
TTGCGATCACCGCGCTCTTTGACAATATCGGTCGTCTGACCACCTATGCAGCGACCTTCGCCGCCCTTATGGCCGGGCGCTGGGTGGCGGGATTGGCGGCAGCCGCCCTGTCGGTACACGGCCTCGCCACCGGCCTCGTGATCCTGCGCGGCGCCCTGATCCGCACCGGCATCGGCGCGCTGATCGTCGGCGCGGGCGAGTTGGTGTTTCAGTTCACCAGGCTGGTCTCGGGCGCAGGCGGCTTCGGCAATGCCATGGGGCTGCTGAAGGATGTGGTGGTTGAGGTCTGGGAGCGGATCAAGATGGGCGCCACCGCCGCCGGGGCGGCCGCCGCTGCGACGTTCTTCGACATCAAAGCCGATGCGGCCAGCGGGATGCAGAGCGCGATCGAAAGCGTCGTGGGCTTCGGCAATACCGCCGCCAACACATTCGAGGGCGCTTTCGAGGCGATCAAGGCAATCTGGGGCCTCTTGCCCGCCGCCATCGGCGATCTGGCCTTCCAGGCGGCCAACAGCCTGATCGAGGGCGTTGAAAGCATGTTGAACGGCGTGGTCGCCCGGATCAATGGCTTCATCGAAGGCATCAATTCCGGACTGGAAGCTTTGGGCTCTGAACGCCGCATCACCCTGCTGGGTGATCTCGACCTCGGCGAGATTGACAACCGTTTCGCCGGGGCGGCCACCCGGGCCGGAACTGCAGCGAAAGACGCCTTCGACCGCGCTTTTGCGGACAATCCACTGGCGGTGCCGGATTTGGGTCTGAACGATATCGCCCGCGAGGCCCTGACCTCGGCCAACACCTACCGCACGGCAGCCAGTGATCTGGCGGCCGGGGCGCTGGCCCCGCTCGCCAGTTGGCAGGCGCTAAAGGATGCCGTCGCCGGTGCTGGCACGGAAGGCGAGGCTTCGCTCGACGGCGCGAGCGATGCCGCCGAGCGGTTTGATGAGTCGATCACCGAGGCCGGGCGCGCTGCCGGTGGCGCAGGCGCGGCGGCCGCCGACGGTGCGGAAGCCGCCAAGACCGGATGGGAAGCCGCCGTGGCGACCCTCGCGGATTATGCCGCCAAGGCCCGCGACATCGGTGGCGATATCGGACAAACGCTGGTCGGCGCATTCCAGAGCGCCGAGAACGCCGTCGCCGAGTTCGTCAAAACCGGTAAGCTCGACTTCCGCAGCCTCGTCACCTCGATGATCGCCGATCTGGCCAAGCTGGCCGCCAGGCGTTTCATCCTTGGCCCGATCGCCAATGCGCTGTCAGGCGCGCTGGGCGGCGCGGGCGGGCTGTTCCCCGATATCCTGCATTCCGGCGGCACGGTTGGTGGATCGGGCACCCGACGTATGGTTCCGGCTATGGTCTTCGCCGGGGCACCGCGCATGCATTCCGGCGGGTGGGCCGGGCTGAAACCAGACGAGGTGCCCGCGATCCTGCAACGCGGCGAACGGGTGTTGTCGCGGCGTGAGGCGGCTGGCTATGGGCAGGGCCAAAGCGGCGTGCCCACCATCAACGTCACGATCATGTCGCGCGACGCCGAAAGCTTCCGGCAATCGCGCACCCAAGTGGCCGCCGACATCGCGAGGGCAGTGTCGATGGGCCGGAGGGGCATGTGATGGCATTTCACGAAGTGCGTTTCCCCGACAATATCAGCCGCGGCGCAAGGGGTGGATCGGAACGCCGCACCCAGATTGTCGAAATGGCCAGCGGGGATGAAGAACGCAACGGCTCATGGGCCGACTCGCGCCGCCGCTATGACGCCTCCTATGGCATCCGCAAGACGGATGATCTCGCAACAGTGACGGCATTCTTCGAGGCAAGGCGCGGGCGACTTTACGGCTTCCGCTGGAAAGACTGGGCCGATTACAAATCCGGTCTGCCCTCGGCCAGTTCCGCTCCCACCGACCAGCTAATCGGGATGGGAACAGGCGTCGCGACCAGTTTCCAGCTTGTGAAGCTCTACACCAGCGGCGCGCAGTCCTGGACCCGGACGATCACAAAGCCAGTCGCTGGCACCGTCGCACTGGCGCTGAACGGCGTGACGCAAATCACCGGTTGGATGGTCAACACCAGCACCGGCGTGGTGACTTTCGCCGCCGCCCCGGCTCCCGGCATCGCCATCACCGCAGGTTTCGAGTTCGACGTGCCGGTGCGGTTCGACACCGACACGCTCGACGTCACCCTCGATTTTGAGCGCCTCGGCTCGATCACATCCATCCCCCTGATTGAGGTGCGCCGATGAAACTTCTCCCCACAGGCATGCAGGCGCATCTCGACGAGGGCACCACCACGCTGGCGTGGTGCTGGCGCATCCAGCGGGCGGATGGTGCAATCTTTGGCTTCACCGACCATGATCGCGCTCTGGAAATCGCGGGCACCAGTTACGAGCCAGACACCGGCTTTGCCGCCTCCGAAAGCCGCGCCAGCGCCGATTTCTCGGTCGACGGGCAGGATGCGGAAGGGGCGCTGCGCTCCGACCGGATCACCGAGACCGATATTCTGGACGGGCGCTGGGACAACGCGGCAATCGAGGTCTGGCGGGTGAACTGGGAGAATGTCACGCAGCGCGTGCTGATGCGGCGCGGCAATCTGGGCCAGATCAGGCGCGGCAAGCAGGTGTTCGTCGCCGAGGTCCGGTCACTGACGCACTTTCTCAATCAGCCGGTTGGGCGCACCTATCAATATTACTGTGATGCAGAACTTGGCGATGCACGCTGCGGGGTCAATCTTGCGTCCCCCAGCTATTCTGCCAGCGGATCGGTCGCGTCGATCTCCGGCGATCGCAGCTTCACCACAGCGGGACTTGGCGGCTTTGCACTGAACTGGTTCGCGCTGGGCCGGGTGGAATGGACCAGCGGCGCAAATGCCGGGCGGCGGGCGGAGGTGTCGATCCATGCCGTCGCGGCCGGAGCGGCAAAAATCACCCTGATCGAAGCGCCGGTGCGCGCGATTGCCCCGGGTGACGGGTTCTTCATCCAGGCGGGCTGCGACAAGCAGTTCGCGACTTGCCGGACCAAGTTTGCCAATGGCGTGAACTTTCGCGGCTTCCCGTCGATCCCCGGCGACGACACCATCGTGCGCTATCCGACGCAGGGTGACGGCAGTTCGGGGCAGCCGCTATGACCGGCGCACTTGCCGATCAGGTGATTGCTGCGGCAAGGCTCTGGCTTGGCACGCCCTATGTGCATCAGGCCAGCGTTCTGGGCGCCGGTTGCGATTGCCTCGGCCTCGCGCGCGGCGTCTGGCGGGATTTACACGGCGCGGAGCCAATGACGCCGCCGCCCTACACCCGCGACTGGGGCGAGGCAGGCGGGACCGAGGTTCTGGCCGAAGCCGCGCGTCGCTTCCTGCTGGAAATCCCGATCGCCGCGGCGGGGCCCGGTGCGCTGATCCTGTTTCGCATGGCGCGCGGGGCCCCCGCCAAGCATTGCGGCATCCGCAGCGCGACCAGCCTGATCCACGCTTATGAGGGCGCGGGCGTCATTGAAGAGCCGTGGAGCCCGATCTGGGCGCGCAAGGCGGCCTTCGCTTTTCACTATCCGGAGTAACCCACCATGGCAGCAATCCTTCTCGGTGGCATCGGCTCGGCCCTTGGTGCGGGTTTTGGCGGCTCCATCCTTGGGCTGTCCGGTGCGGTAATCGGTGGCGGCATCGGCTCGCTGATCGGCACGGCGATCGGCACGGCGATCGACTCGCGCATCATCGCCTCCTTGACCCCCGATCAGCGCCAGGAAGGCGCACGGCTGGACGAATTGCGCGTCACCAGCGCCACCGAAGGCGCTGTGATCCCGCGCGTCTATGGCCGGATGCGGGTCGGCGGCAACATCATCTGGGCTACCGATTTCCGCGAGGAATATTCCGAGACCCGCCAGAGCGGCGGCGGCAAAGGCGGTGGTGTGGTGGTCGAAGAATACAGTTATTTCGCGAGCATTGCCGTGGCGATAGCCACCGGGCCGATTGGCGGGATTGGCCGCATTTGGGCCGATGGCAGCGCCTTTGATGTGCCGGGTGCTGTCTGGCGGCTGCACCGCGGCACAGAAACCCAGATGCCCGATCCGTTCATCGAGGCGACGATGGGCGCCGGACTTGCGCCCGCCTATCGCGGCACCGCCTATATCGTGTTTGAAAATCTGCCACTCGCGACCTTTGGCAACCGGCTGCCGCAGCTGTCTTTCGAGGTTTACCGCCCCAGTGAAGAGCTCGACAGCGCCGAGCAATTGCTGACAGCTGTCAACATGATCCCGTCCTCGGGCGAGTTCATCTATGCGACCGAGCCGATCACCCGGACCGTGAGCGGCGGCGCGGTGCTGCCCGAGAACGTAAATTCGACCGGCAGGCAATGCGACTTCCTGACTTCGCTGGATCAGCTGGAAGCCACGGCCCCGAACTGCAAATCGGTGTCGCTGGTGGTGGCGTGGTTTGGCACCGACCTGCGGGCGGGGAATTGCCAGATCAGGCCGGGCGTGGACTCCGCGACCAAAGTGACGGCGCCGAAACTCTGGCTGGTGAACGGGGTGGCACGCTCTGCCGCCTATGTCGTCTCGCAAATCAGCGGCAGCCCGGCCTATGGTGGCACGCCCAGCGACTTCTCGGTGGTGCAAGCCATTCAGGAACTGAAGGCGCGTGGCTTCCGCGTGACATTCTATCTGTTCCTGCTGATGGATGTGCCAGCAGGCAACGCGCTGCCAAGCCCTTATTCGAACAACGCCGCCGCGCTGGGCCAGCCGAAGTATCCCTGGCGCGGGCGCATCACCTGCTCGCCCGCCGCAGGCTTTACTGGCACGGTCGACAAGACCGGAGCGGCGGCAACGCAGGTTTCGGCGTTTTTCGGGGCGGCACTGCCAGGCAATTTCGCGGTGTCGGGCACGGCGGTTTCCTGGACCGGCTCGCCGACCGACTGGGGCCTGCGCCGGATGATGCTGCACTACGCGCATCTCTGCGTCGCTTCCGGGGGCGTCGATGCCTTCCTGATCGGCAGCGAATTGCGCGGGTTGAGCCAGATCCGATCGGGTGCCAGCACCTATCCTGCGGTCACCGCCCTGCAAAGCCTTGCCGCCGCCTGTCGCAGCATTCTCGGTGCGGGCACGAAGATCAGCTATGCCGCCGACTGGTCGGAATATTTCGGCCATCAGCCGCAGGACGGCTCGGGAGATCTGTTTTTCCACCTCGATCCGCTCTGGGCGGACGGCAACACCGACTTCGTGGGCATCGATAACTACATGCCGCTGTCGGATTGGCGCGACGGCGATCAGCACCTTGATGCCCTGGCAGGCTGGCCCGCGATCTATGATTTGCCCTATCTGCAGTCCAACATCGAAGGCGCCGAGAGCTTTGACTGGTTCTATGTCTCTGATGCCGACCGCGCGGCGCAGACCCGCACGCCGATCACCGACGGCGCCTATGGCAAACCGTGGATGTTTCGGACAAAAGACATCCGCAGCTTCTGGCTGAACCAACATTTCAACCGCCCCGGCGGGGTGCAAAGCGGATCGCCCACCGCTTGGTTGCCACAGTCGAAACCGATCCGGTTCACCGAAGCCGGGGCGCCCGCCGTGGATCGCGGCACCAATCAGCCGAACGTGTTCTATGACCCGAAATCGTCCGAATCCTTCCTGCCTTACTTTTCCCGGGGCTATCAGGACGATCTGGTGCAGCGCCGCTATATCGAGGCGCTCTATCCATACTGGAATGATCCGGCGAAGAACCCGACGTCGGGCCTCTATCCGGGCCAAATGATCGACACGGCGGAAATCGCGATCTGGACATGGGATGCCCGGCCCTACCCGGCCTTTCCGGTGCGCTCAGATGTTTGGTCCGACATCGACAACTATCGCCTAGGTCATTGGCTGACCGGCCGGATCGGCGGTTGCGGCCTCGCCGAACTGATCCGGGAACTCTGCCGCACCGGCGGCGTGCCGCTCGACCTGATCGATGTCACGCAACTGGCGGCCACGGTGCCAGGCTATGCGATCACCGCCATCGAGAGCGCCCGGGCCTCGATTGCACCGCTGGCGCAATTCTACGGCTTTGACGTCGTCGAGACCGGCGGGCGGGGTGGGGGCAAGGGGGTGGTTGCAATCCGGGCGTGGGGCGGGCAGTTTGGGAGAAATCAGGGGGGCGGGGATGAGCGCGGAGGAACAGGCGTATGAGGCAGCGCTGCGGCTGATTGCCAAGGCGAAACGGGAGGGGGGACAGCGGCTAGATTTAAACACGACCGAAACCCATGCGCTCACCCGCCTGCCACCGGAAATCCATGACCTGCCGACCCTTCGGTCGCTTGACCTCGACAACACCCGGATCATCGACTTCTCCCCCCTCACCGGGTTGACCGGACTGACCGGGCTTTTCCTCGACAACACCCGGATCATCGACTTCTCCCCCCTCACCGGGTTGACCGGACTGACCGGGCTTTTCCTCGACAACACCCAGATCAGCGACCTGTCCCCCCTCAGCGCGTTGACCGGGCTGACCACGCTTTCCCTCGGCCACACCCAGATCAGCGACCTGTCCCCCCTCAGCGCGTTGACCGGGCTGACCAGGCTTTACCTCAGCCACACCCAGATCACCGACCTCTCCCCCCTCACCGCGTTGACCGGGCTGACCGAGCTTACCCTCAACAACACCCAGATCAGCGACCTCTCCCCCCTCAGCGGGTTGACCGGGCTGACCAGGCTTTCCCTCAGCGACACCCAGATCAGCGACCTCTCCCCCCTCAGCGGGTTGACCAGGCTGACCGAGCTTTTCCTCGACGACACCCGGATCAGCGACCTCTCCCGCCTCACCGCGTTGACCGGGCTGACCACGCTTTACCTCAGCAACACCCGGATCAGCGACCTTACTCCGCTCGCGTCTCTGAATGCGCTGACTTGCCTTTATCTTGATAACAGCGCAGCTCTTGACCTGCGCCCGCTGCGCGGACTTGCGGCACTGGGTGAGCATCCAACCATTGGCGGCCTCACCTTTAGAGGCACCCCCGCCACCCGCGCCGACGCAGGAATCAAGGAAATCGCAAAGATCGAGGACAACGGCACCCGCGCGCGCGAATTGTTTGCCCATCTGGAAAACTGGAAGCCGCCGGTCGGAGCAGGTCTGGAAGCCATCATCCTTGCCCCTTCAAAACCGACCTTCCCGGCTTCTCTGCCCGCCCCAGTCCTTCCGGTTGTCACTGAGGAAAGGATTGGCCTCGCCAAGGGGCCAGACGTTTTGGCCGCATCGAATGCCAACACCCGTGCGCAACAGGGCTGGCTGGCGCTGTCCGAGTTCCGCGCAAGCTTTGGCGGCAGCTTCCATATTGAGAACTATGCCCCGCTACCGGCTATCCTGCGGGATTTTGATCGGGCGATGGGGGCCAACTTTGCGTCATGCCGCCCGATCGCCGTAGGTATGCACGGACAACGAATCATCGCCCAGTCCTATGACAAGGGCCTGCTGGAAACACTTCCATCAGGGGCGGGGGCAGAGTTGAAGGCCTTTGCCGCCGCGATTGCCACGTTTGTTGAACGGTTCCCCGATTGGCAGGCCTATAACGCAGATACCCCATCTGACGCAGAGCACGGCATGACGGACCAAGATCGTTCTGCTTTTGCCGCTGTAGATCAAGTTGTGGATGACACACCCCAAGCCGATCAGGACTTCAAGGATGAATTCCACGCCATCGTCAGCCTTGGTTCTGACAGTAAGGCGACAGAGATCGAGATGAAGGGCCTTGATTCCTCCACACGCGAACTGGCGCTTGCGTTGGGCCAAGTGGCGCTGAGAGAGATCAAGTCGGGTGCTTCGCTACGGCGCGAGACGGAGGAGATGGCACGCGTTGGCCAAGGAGAATGGGCAAAGATCAAATGGTATGCCGGGGGGTTCACACTGGACGCACTGCAACGTGCGTCGCCATCGCTTCGCTTACTGGCCAAAAATCGACCCAAATCTTTTGGTTGGCTTACAGCCTTACTCGACTACGCAGGAACGCCGTGACCGATGACCCCAAAACAGGTTTCACCCCCCCCAAACCCTAACAAACCCTTAATCTTACACCGCAAAGCATTGATAAGAAACACATAAATCCAGTCCCTCACCGGGACCACCGCCGACGCCAGCAACCGGCTGAGCGCCAACACGCCCAATGTGCTGTTGAACAACGCAGGCGCATCCATCGACGTGACGGTGAACAAGAATGCCGCCGCCAATGATGCCTCGTTCAGCTTCAAGACCGGGTTCTCGGTCCGGGCGCTGTTCGGCATCCTTGGATCGGATGATTTCACCCTGAAGGCCAGCCCGGACGGCAGCGCGTTCTTCGATGCACTGGTCGCGGATCGCGCCACCGGCCGGGTGCGGTTTCCGGTGGGGCTGGCCTTGTCTGGCCTGGTAGCCGATCCCGGCTCACCGGCCGATGGCTGGCTCTGGCACAATGGGGCGATCGGGCAGTTGAAGGCGCGTCTGAACGGCCTGACCCGGATCATCGATGCCGGGAATATCCCGTTCAACGCGCCTTTGACGGGTGATTTCGTGGCGACGACCATGGGCTCGGGCAGCGCCACCGGCACGCTCGCAGGTGCCGCCGACCGGGTCGATCTCTTCCCCTTCATTCCGCGCGGTGACCTGACGATCGACCGCCTGTCGGTCAACGTCACCGCCGCGGTGGCCGCAGCCTTGGGCAAGATCGTGGTCTATGCCGCCGACGAGGCCGGTCGTCCGACGACGCTGATCTTGGAAACCGCAACGCTGGATTTCTCGGTCGTGGCGGCTCCTGCCGCGACGGTTTCGCTCACCCTGCGAAAAGGCGTCACCTATTGGTTCGGCATCCGCCACAGCTCGACCGCCACACTGTCGGCATGGCCCGCCACCGCAACGCCCGATCTGACCGCCAACAGCATCAGCGTGCAGCCCCGCAAACTACTGCGTCGCACCTTCACCTTTGCCACCGGCGCGCCATCGCCCTGGACCTACGTCTCATCCGAAGTGACGGCGGAGGCGGCCGCCATCGCCAGCGCCATCTGGCTGCGTTCGACTTGAACCGCGCGCAGTTATCACTGAAGGAGCCCCATCTAAAATGAGCCGAACCATGATCGAGAACAACGAACGCGGCATAACCATAAACAAGGCGCTGGCCTGGACCATGCTGGTCTCGGTCACCGGGCTGATCTGGTGGGGTGGTGGCACATTGGCCTCGCTGCAAAGTGCCGCCGACCGTCTCACCTCCGCCCTCACCGAAACCCGCGAAATGATCATGGCCGAACGCGCCAGTTCGGCGCAGTTGGAGGCCCGCGTCCGAACACTGGAAAACAGCGCCACGCGGCAGGACGTGCGCTTTGATGCGCTGTCGCTGCCGATCAACGAGCTGAAACAACAGGCCCGCGAAACCAACACACTGCTGCGCGAACTGGCGCAGCGGCCTTAGCCCGCCGCTCCGCCAACCGGCTTTTCAGATCACCACGACCAACCCGACCCGCCCACAAGGCGGGTTTTTTGTTGCCCGCCAATGGGCAGAAAGCGCAATCCCATGACCACAGACCCTGATGACGCCATCCGCTTGATCCAGAGCGGCTTGGAAAAACTTGGCCATCGCCCCGGCGCCATCGATGGCCGCTGGGGCGTCCGAACCGCCCGCCCGCTGCGGCAACTGATCGCCGCCGACGGTCGCACCGCATCACTTTCACCGCAGGGGCCCTTGCCCTGGATCACCGAAGCCAAGACTGCCCTCGGCCGCAACGAGGCCCGCGACCGCACATGGCTGATGGATTGGCTGAAACGCGACGGCCGCAGCTTGGGCGATCCGTCCAAAACCCCGTGGTGCGGTGATTTCGTCGAGACCTGCATCCGCATGGGCCTTCCCGATGAACCCCTGCTCGGCGCGCTGGGGGTAAATCCCTACTGGGCGCGCAACTGGCTGCTGTTCGGGCAAAACACCAAGCCGGTCACCGGCGCGGTTTTGATCTTCGAACGCGGGTCGGGCGGCCATGTCGGCTTCGCCCTCGGCCAAGACGACACGCATTTCTACGTGCTGGGCGGCAACCAATCCGACGCCGTCACCATCGCGCGCATCGCCAAGTCGCGCCTGCTCGGGGCGCGCTGGCCCCTAACCTATCCACCCCGCCCGCAACGCCTGCCGACGATGAAGCCGGGTGAATTCCTCACCACTACCAATGAAATCTGAACAGGAGACCTCCCAAATGTTGAAACCCGCAATTCTGGCGTTGATCCGCCAAGTTCTGACCGTCGCTGGCACTGCGCTGGTGGCCAAGGGTCTTGTCCAAGCATCCGATGTCGAACCGGTGATCGGCTCGCTGCTGACCATCGGCTCGGTGATCTGGTCCGTCGCCGACAAGCGCGGGCGGTGATCTAAAGTGTTCCATCCCTGATGATCATATAGACCCTCGGCGATCCGCGTTTTTCATGGCAAGATCGGTTCTGAGGGACATTAGGAATGGGGTGGGCGAATTTGGTCCACCGAGTTGGTGATCGGCGGCAATGCGGGAAAGCGTCCGCATTTGAGCTTGCGATTGATTGTCAGCACTGCCGAATCAGATTTTTCAATTGAGCCGCACGTTCCCGGCACAGTGATTGAAATCGTCAGGACACCGGGATTGACCCGCGGTGCGCGAAGCATCCTTTCCAACGCACGTCTGATCAAATCGGAAAACGATGCCGAAGACCTTTGTGATCATTTAAAAGACCCAGACCGTCGCCTGCCTATTTTTGTGGTTGTGTTGCCACAAGGCGATAGCAGCGCACCACTTATAGATGATGTCACTGTCGCGAAGGCAACAGCCGGTTTGGCGCGTGTTGTCCGACTGCCAGAAGCATTAACTTGGATTCTGACAAGTCGGTTTGGAAAGTACAGGGCTGTCTTCAATGCGGGCGTCCGCGTCTATATGCCCGGATTTACAGCTACTGATGATCCATATCGCCACAGGTTATTTTTGGGCGAAAGCCTGCGCGATGCTGCTACCGCGAATGCTTGTGCAACATTGCTCAGAAATGTGGCGGCTGAAACCAGTATTGTTGCCACGCGTCTGGGCAAGGACGTTTTGGATTTTGCCAGCGTGCGAACTGCTAGCCGCCGCATTAAGGCGCAAGACCAAAGCGACCGGTCTGCGCCAGATGCGGATTTGCTCGAAGCTGCCCAACAACTTGTCGATAGCTTGGAAAAACAAGTGGTCGAGAAGGACAAAGAGATTGATGGGTTCGTAGAGCTAAGTGTGGCAGCCGAGGCGCGCGCACTCGCTGCCGAGCAGGAGAATCGTGCGCTACTGTTCAAAGTTCGACAGCTTAAGGATGCTATGGCGAAAGGTGGCGAGACGCCCACTCTTGAGCCACCGCTACCCTTGGAATGGGGCGAGTTTCTGGCTTGGCTGGATGAACCCTATCCTGATCGCGTGCTGTTGACCCCCTCAGCCAAGCGCATGGTTAAATCACCTGACTACGAGAGCGTGGAAGTGGTTGCCCGTGCGATAATGTGGCTTGCGACCGGGCAGCATGAAACACGTGTCAACGGCGGTGGGTCGTTGCGAGACGTCACCGTGGAAAACGGCATCCTCAATTCTCCATGCGGCGGCGACGCTTATCGCATTGAATGGAAAGGGCCGACCCTATGAGGTCGATTGGCACATCAAAACAGGCGGAAATACACGTGATGTGAAGCGCTGCCTGCGCATTTACTACTTCTGGGAACCGGATATGCAGCAAACAGTAATCGACCATCTTCCATCACATCGGCACACTAGCGCTACCTGAATACCCGCAATTTCGGCGTCCCTAATCGTTGATAGGACTATGCGTTGGAATCTTCGCCCCCCCCGGCATGGTTCCTCCCCGGCCCTGAACGTATGCGGGGGGGCGCAGCGCGGCGGTTCGCTAGCGGAAGTGGATTTTGTGGGGGAATCCACTTCAAATCCACCTAGAGGAATCCAGCCAAGTAAACCTAGATATATCAACGGTTTGCCAAATCACGATCATGCCATACTGGATTCTTTGGCCAAATCCAGCAAATCCAGTTTGCCAAATCCACTTGGCCAAATCCACCTTGCCAAATCCGGGCCGTTGGACAGTTTCAGCGTGACAGAACCGCCAATCCAGCATCCGCACTTTTCACCGGACAGGCTCAATCGTCCCCCCGCGCTTGGGTACATGTTCGTGCGGTAGACCCAGACGGAATATTCGGGGCAGGACCAGGCGCCCCAGCCACATGATCAGCTTTGACGACCCTTTGGGGTGGCGGTGGCGCGGTGGGTGTTTATGGGTTTGATGGATTGCATCCAAGAGCATCTTTCCCGCGATCAGGACTGCCCAAACACAGCCCTTGATTGCACGAATCATAAGCAATATCATCGCCTTCACAGCACATGAGGGCACCATGGACGGCATGAGCGAGCGGGAGTATTCCGACCATTCCGGTATGTCGCGCGGGGCAGTCCAGAACGCCAAACGTGGCGGCAGGCTGGTGTTCTTTGCCGATGGTTCGATCAATGCTGCCGCATCGGATGTGAGGCGGGCGGAAATGACCGATCCTGATCAGCACCGTCGTTCGCTTGGTGGCGATGCCGCCATGTCGGTCAGCGGTGCCAGTGGCGGCGAAAGCTATCTCAAGGCCCGGACCGCGTTGACCGTCTTTCAGGCGCAGGAACGTCAGCTGGCGATCCAAAAGAAGAAGGGGGCTTTGGTGGATCGTGCGCGGGCGGAAGCCTTGGTATTCCGCCTGGCCCGGCAGGAACGTGATACTTGGGTCACATGGCCCGCTCGCGTGTCGGCGCTGATGGCGGCGGAAGTGGCGGCAGAGGTGGAAAAGCGGACCGGCAATCCGGTGGGGATTGAGGCGGGTATCATGCAAAAGGTGCTGGAAACCCATGTCCGCCAGCATCTCGAGGCGCTTGCAGACTTGCGCGTTTCGCTGGTGTGAAGTCGCGCTGGGCTGCGGCAACTGCACCTGCATGATTGGCAGGTCGCCTTGGCCACGTTTGAGCTTAATGGCCAAAGTGCCAACGGAGGGATCCAGCGCAGCCGTCAGGCTTGATGTCTGATCCGATACACCCTACGCATGCCCTCTTCCTTGGCAGAGGTGACGGCCAACCCCAACTTCTTGCCCAGCGCTCCGGACATTGCCCCTCTGGCGGTTTGGGCCAACCATTGAGTTGCCGCGATGATCTCTTCCATCGTGGCTCCATCGGGTCGCTGCAGCATCTCAATCAACAGCGCCTGTTTGGTGCCCGCGCGCGGCGTCGGCAGTTTTGCCACGGGTTCGGCCTGCGCACTTCCTCGGGTGGCTGACATCGCCTTGGCTTTCACCGGCTCGATCCCGATGGCCAGCAGGCCTGCTTCGGTGACCACCAGCGTGGTACCGTGCCCATCGCCGGTTTCACGCCAGAGCGGCTCATTCCGGCTTGAGGAGGCGCCGACTTCCTGCAGCCAGCCGTGTTCGATCATCTTGGTGACGGCCATCTTCGCCGCCGCCCCATGCAGGCCCTTCGGCAGCGGCATGGCGATGTTCTCGGGGCGCTGGGCCCCGGCGGTCAGGATGGTAGTCTGGGTTTCGGTGAGTTTCGTCATGGCAGGTTCCTCTTATTGGTCATGCGTGGCAAGGAAGGCAGCGATGCGTGACAGAAGATCGTTGTGGCCGTCGGCATCGGTGCCGATAATCACGTCGCCATCGTCGTCGCGCTCCAGATCGACGATCTCGCGCAGCAGGGCGATGGCCTCGTCGCAGGCGGCGAGGCGTTCGGCCTCCCACGCGGCGGTGATGGCGTCCTGTTCGATCTGATGGCGCTGGGCGGGATCAAGCGGCATGTTCGCCCTCCTTGAAGGCGCTGTCGGTGATCTGGCGCAACAGGCTGGCGTAATGGTTCAGCGTGCCAACATCACCCCAGTTGATATCTTCGGGGTGGGTGTCGAAGTGGTCGTCGCTTAGGGTCTTCAGGCGCGCAAGCATCCCGTCGATCTCGATCTTTGCGGCGAGGAAAGCGTTCAGGGCTTTGTCGTTCGGTGCGGTGGCGCGGCGTGTGGTCATGGCGTGGTCTCCGGGGTGAG
>JAYSQA010000176.1:0-1829 GCA_043721775.1 Rhodobacterales bacterium | reverse complement strand
CGTCATGATCGGGGAGATGACGCCCCGCCACGTCGGGGTCCTCGATGGTTCAAAAAGCTGGGAGCGATGGTTCGGCCCACTGCTCGACCTGCTCAAGCGCCGGCCCGAGATCAAGGCCACCGCCTACATCAACTGGGAATGGCGGGAGTGGTCCGATCGACTGGGCTTCACCTGGCACGACTGGGGTGATGCCCGGATCGAGCGCAACCCCCAAGTGCGGGACCGCTGGGTTCGCGCGCTGGCGGATCCAATCTTTCTGCACGCCGCAAGCGACGGCACAGTTCCGCTGCCACCGGTCCACCCCTAAACCGCCGAGCCCCCTGATTTGTACCCATGAACCTAGACCCCAAAATAATTCACGACGAATTCTGGACCAACGGCTATGTGGTCATCGACAATTTCTTTGACGGCGCGCTGATGGACGAACTTCACGAGTTGATTCTGGCCCAATTCGGGTCCAAGCACGACAGCTGCCTCAACGACGAGTTCGCCCTCAGGGCTCAGACGCAAATCGTGCCTTGGTTTCCGCAGCGCGAGGGAATCGGGCGGTTCAATGTAATTGATGACGATCCGCGGCTGGCGGCACTCACAGCGGGGGTATTGGGCGAGGGCTGGCATTCGCAATACTGCATGGTGATGTTTTCCGCCCAGGGCACGAACGGCCAAGCCTGGCATCAAGACTGCCCGCCGGAAACCAAGGACGACTACAACCTGAACCGGCTCCTCTACACGCGGGACATTGTCGATGAAATTGGCGGCCAGCTGCGGCTCGTGCCGCGGACACACACCGGCGGGGCGTTGCCCGCGGGCGACCCGCACGGTGATTTTGCGGGGCAGATCACACTCTATCCCCAAAAGGGCACACTCGTCCTCCTGCATGGGCATTGCTGGCACAGTGTGATGCCGGTCCACGGAAAATACCGGGTCTCCACCAACTACCGCGCGGCCCCCGCCAACACCCCCGACGATGTCACGGATGTCTGTGTCTATCGCAACATGCGGTATCGATTCTCCACCAAGACCGTGATCGAGGATCGCCTGGTGCCTAAACCTTGAACCCTCGGCCTATTTTCAGGCGGCGCAGTCTGCCTTCCCGCTACGGCGGGTGGATGGGGTCGGTGCGTTAACGCCTGAATTGCTTTACCAACCATGTCTTCCCCCCATCGTGGAATATTTTTCATCGCGGTCGTTGTCTCACTCGGCGGCTTCACCTTCGGCTTCGATGCCTCGGTCATTTCCGGGGTTGTCGGCTATGTCAGCCAGGCGTGGGGACTCGACGTTTGGCAGCAGGGCCTGGTCGTCAGCGCCCCGTCGTTGGCTGCGATCCTCGCCAGCCTGACGGTGGCGCCGTTGAGTGATGTGGTGGGACGCAAGCGCATGCTGCTTACGGTCGCGATCCTCTATCTGGTTTCGGGGATCGCCTCGGCCATTGCGCCCGGATTTCTGACCCTGGTGATCGCGCGCGCGATCGGCGGGCTCGCCTTCGGTTCGCTCATGATCACGCCTATCTACGTCGCCGAGATTGCTCCGGCCCGGCTGCGCGGCCGGTTGGTTTCGGTCGGCCAGATGAACATTGTCGTCGGGTTGTCGGCAGCCTATTTCTCCAATTACCTCTTGGTGGCGTTGAGCAGCCGCAGCGATCCTTGGATCCTGCGGCTGGGCCTCAATGTTCATACCTGGCGCTGGATGCTGGGCATGGAAATCGTGCCGGCGGCAGTCTGGGTCGGCATGCTCTGCTTTATTCCCGAGAGCCCGCGCTGGTTGATCGTCCAGAACCGGCTTGATGACGCGCGGCGGGTGCTCGCCAAGCTGACGACGGCCGCCGAGGC
>JAYSQA010000175.1:0-5073 GCA_043721775.1 Rhodobacterales bacterium | reverse complement strand
GTGACTGCGCCGGGCCATCGCATTCCTGCGGATGGCAGACAAACAGGAGTTAACACGATGGCCAAGGGCACCGTGAAATGGTTCAACGCAACTAAAGGTTTCGGCTTTATCGCTCCGGAAGGCGGAAAGAAGGACGTGTTCGTTCATATTACCGCTATGGAACGTGCTGGCATCCGCCAACTGGCTGACGGCCAAGCCGTGACCTTCGACATCGAAGCTGGCCGTGATGGCCGCGAGTCGGCGATCAATCTGGCGCTGGCATAAGCTTTCCGCTGCGGGCGCAAGCCTTCGGCAGGTGGTTTTTTCGGAAAAGGGGCAGCCTGCGGGCTGCCTCTTTTTCGTTTTGCGGGCTGGATATTGCTGGCGGCTGCCCTAAGGTTCGTCCAACCAAAGGAGCCTGACCATGGCCGACAACCGCATCGACCTGATCCGACCGGACGCGCCGGACCTTGCCAGGCTGGGGCCGCATCCGGTGGGGGTGAAGACGCTGGAGCTGGTCAATCCGGCGCAGGACGACGTGCTGGCCGGAGGGTTGCAGGACCGCAAGCTGGTGGTCGAGGTCTGGTATCCGGCGGCGGCAGGCACCGCAGCGGGCGGCACCTACCGCACGATTTGTCGTGATGGGCGGACAGAGATTTTGCTGCAAGGCCGGGCTGCGCGGGACGCTGTGGCGGTGGATGAGGATGTTCCCTTGGTCATTCTGTCACACGGCTACCCCGGCAACCGGATGCTGATGGCGCATCTTGGCGAGACATTGGCCTCAAACGGCTATGTGGTGGCCAGTATTGATCATCCGGAAAGCACGTATGGGGACCCGGCTTATCTGGGCGGACAGGCTTTTGCCTCAACCCTGGTGAACCGGCCGCTGGACACGCGGTTCGTGATGGATGCCTTGGGGTCGTCACGGGTGGCGATCATTGGGTATTCGATGGGGGGCTATGGGGCGCTGGTGGCGGGCGGGGCCGCGGTGTCAGCGGCAACTTTGGCGATGGAGCGGGGCGGCGGCCCCTGGATGGCAAGGCATCGGGTGGCGCTGGCCGATGCCCGGCTGAAGGCGGTGGTGCCGATCGGGCCCTGGGGGCGCCAGCACGGGGTTTGGGATGCCCAAGGGATGGCGGGCCTGTCGGTGCCGGCGCTGATCATGGCGGGAAGCCAGGATGACGTGTCAGGCTATGAGACGGGGATGCGGAAACTGTTTGAAGAGGCTGTGGCGGTGGAGCGGCATCTTTTGACCTTTGAGGAGGCCGGGCACAATGCGGCGGCGCCTTATCCTGCACCGGTTGAAAGTTGGGCGGCGGTGGATTGGCTGAATTTCGTGCCGTTTGAACATTATGCGGACAAGGTCTGGGACACGGTGCGGATGAACAACATCGCGGCGCATTTCGTGACGGCGTTTCTGGATGTGCATCTGAAGGGGGATGCGGGCAAGGCCGCTTATCTGTCGGCCGACTTTGCGGGCTTTGCTGCCGGCACGGCGCGGGGATTGCGGTTTGAAACAGCGCTGCCGGAACATGGGCGGATCGCCCATCCTACCTTTACCCAAGGACGGTGAAGGCTTCGGGGTAGCGGTATTCTTCAAGGTTGGGCGTCTGACCAATCCGGTCGACGACGGCGAACAGGCCGGGTTCGTGCAGGGGGGTCAAGACGCCGTGCCAGGTGCCGCGGTGCAGGTTGATACCTTGGGCCCCGGTGGTCAGGAAAGCGCGGGGGGTGGCTTCGGGGCCTTCGGCGACGATGACGAGGAAGGGCTGTTCGGACATGGGCAGGAAGGCTTGGGAGCCTTCAGGATGACGCTCGATCAGGTCGAAGGTGTAGGGCAGGGCGCGGGGTTGGGCCTTGAAGATGGAGATGCCGGGGCGGTTGCCCGGGCCGACCTCGGGTGCGACGTCGACCAGGGCGCGGTCGTGGTGGCGTTGGCAGAACCCTTCGTTGATCAGCCGGAAGTCGCCGGTGGCGTCGAGGACATCGCCGAAAGGGGCGAAGGCTGCGGCGGTGAGGGGTTCGGTTTTGAGCTGCACGGGGCGAGGATTGCCGATTTGGGTGGGTCTGGCAAGGGGGGATTTCAGCTATGAAGTTTTGGGTAAGGGTTTGGAGGGATTGGACTTTGGCGAAGTTATCGGGATTTTCGTGGCTGAAATCCGGCCGGCAGGCCAAGGTTTCAGGGCGTGGCGTGGGTTGAGAGTGCCTGGGGGTTTCACACCCCCAGACCCCTGTGGGATATTTGGGCAAGAATGAAAGGGGAAGGCAGGGCAGATCTGTGGGGCACTGTGCCTGGCGTTTTAGATGGTGATGAATGCACAGCGCCTTTGGCAGCGGGGGGCCGCCGGACCGCAGGGGGGATTTGGCTGGAGCGTAGGGGGGCGGACCGCACAGGGCCTTTGGCCGGACTGTGGGGTGGGGGCGGGGCGGCTGTTGGTCAGAGTTTGGCGGCTTGGCAGAGATTGACGTTGGATCAGGCCGGGTGCGCGGTTTTGGTGCGAACAGGCGTTCTGCCAGGCTGTGCTTTTGCGTGATGGCGATTTGATTGTCTGGGCCGTGGTCGTCTTGGCCAGCTATGATTTTGCCTGCCCTGAGACGCTGCCTGTGCCACGCCACATGACGGTTGATGTTTGGATAGCCTTGGCTGGTGCAGCTTTTCCTTTCAACCCCGTGGCGATCGCGGCAGGCTTTGTCTTCACAGCCGTTGGGTATGGTAGGATGGGCCGTTGGCCCATGTTACCGGCCCAGCACGCCGCGCAATTTGGCGTGGCGGTTGACGTCTTTGTACAGCAGGTAGCGGAAGGGGCCGGGGCCCGCGGCGTAGCAGGCTTGCGGGCAGTAGGCGCGCAGCCACATGAAATCGCCGGCTTCGACTTCGACCCAGTCCTTGTTCAGCTTGTAGACGGCTTTGCCTTCAAGGACGTAGAGGCCGTGCTCCATCACGTGGGTTTCCTCGAACGGGATGACGCCGCCGGGTTGGAAGGTGACGATGTTGACATGGGCATCGTGGCGCAGATCGGTGGGGTCAACGAAGCGGGTGGTGCCCCACCGCTCACCAGTGTCGGGCATCCAGGTGACGGGAAGCGCCTTTTCGTTGGTCACGAAGGCTTGCGGGGCTTCGACGCCGGGGGCGGGTTCATAAAGTTTGCGCAGCCAGTGGAAGCGGGCGGGGGAGGTGCCCTCGGCGAGGAAGGTCCATTTGGCGCCTGCCGGGATATAGGCGTAACCGCCGGGGGAGAGGTCGTGGCCGTGGCCGTTGAGGGTGATCGTGGCCTCGCCGTGGGTCACGAACAACCAGTGTTCGGCGGCGGGTTCATGGTCGGGCGCATCAGAGCCTTGGCCGGGTTGCACCTCCATCACGTATTGCGAGAAGGTTTCTGAAAAGCCCGACATCGGCCTTGCGATCAGCCACAGGCGGGTGCCGGTCCAGCCGGGCAGGTAGCTGACGAGGATGTCGGAAAAACAGCCCTTGGGGATGAAGGCGTAGGCCTCGGTGAAGACGGCGCGCTGGGTCATCAGGGCGGTTTGGGGCGGCAGGCCTCCGGTGGGCGCGTAATAGGTTGTCATGGAAGCATGTCCTTGAGACGGAGGGCGGCGATGCGTTCGACTTGCGCGCAGGCGGTGGTGAGTTCGGTCGTCGTGTCGTTAGCGAGGCGCTGATGGAAGGCTTGCAGGATGGAAGCCTTGGTGTTGTCGCGCACTGCGACGATGAAGGGGAAGCCGTGTTTGGCGATGTACTGGGTGTTGAGGGTCTGGAATTGGGCGCGCTCGTCATCCGTCAGGGCATCCAGCGCGGCAGAGGCTTGTTCGGCGGTGCTTTCAGGGGTCAGGCGCTTGGCTGCTGCCAGTTTGCCCGCCAGATCGGGGTGGGCTTTAAGGACGGTCAGACGCTCGGCTGGGGTGGCGGAGCGGAATATGCGGGCGAGGGCGTTTTGGAGGCCCACGGCAGAGTCGTGCGCGGGGCCAAGTTCCAGGTCGAAGGCGCGGGAGGCTACCCAGGGGGAATGTTCGAAGATGGTGCCGAAGCGGGTCACGAAACGCTCTCGGTTCATTTGGGAGGGGCGCTCGAAGCGTTGATGGGGGTGGTGGCTGGCCCAGTGCTGCGCAATCTCGATGCGGCGGGCGAACCAGACGTCCTGGTGCATGCGGGCGTAGTCAAGGAAGCGTTTCAGGCCGGCTATCTTGCCGGGCCGGCCGATCAGGCGGCAGTGCAAACCTATCGAGAACATCTTGGGCGCGGTATCGCCTTCGGCATAAAGGGTGTCGAAGGTGTCGCGCAGGTAGGTGAAGAACTGTTCGCCCTCGACATAGCCCGGTGCCGTGGCAAAGCGCATGTCGTTGGCTTCCAGCGTGTAGGGGATGATCAGTTGGTCGCGATCCCCAACTTCGCGCCAATAGGGCAGGTCGTCGTCGTAGGTGTCTGATATCCAGTCGAACTTGCCGGTGGCGGCGGTCAGGTCCACGGTGTTGACCGAACAGCGCCCGGTGTACCAGCCGCGCGGTGCCTCACCCACCACTTCGGTATGAAGGCGGATGCTTTCGGCGATCTGGCGGGCCTCTTCTTCGGCGGGCATGTCGCGGTGGTCGACCCATTTGAGGCCGTGGCTTGCGATTTCCCACCTGGCGGATTTCATGGCTGCCACCTGTTCGGGATTGCGGGCCAAAGCGGTGGAGACGCCGTAGACGGTGACGGGGATGTCCATGCCGATGAACAGGCGGTGCAGGCGCCAGAAACCGGCGCGCGCACCGTAGTCGTAGATGGATTCCATGTTCCAGTGGCGTTGGCCGGGCCACGGGGCGGCACCGGCGATGTCGGACAGAAAGGCCTCGGACTGGGCATCACCATGCAGGATGTTGTTCTCGCCGCCCTCTTCGTAGTTCAGCACCAGCGAAATGGCTATTTTTGCACCACCGGGCCAGGCGGCGTGGGGAGGGTTCTGGCCGTAGCCGCGAAAATCTCGGGGGTAGCGTTGCATCTTGAACCTCAACCTTACAGGCTTAGACTATGCGAGCCAGACTATGCGAGCCAGACTATGCGAGCCAGACTATGCGAGCCAGACTATGCGAGCCAGACTATGCGAGCCAGACTATGCG
>JAYSQA010000174.1:0-18596 GCA_043721775.1 Rhodobacterales bacterium | reverse complement strand
CGGGGGTTTCACACCCCCGCACCCACCGTCAAGAACGGGGGTTTCACACCCCCGCACCCACCGTCAAGAACGGGGGTTTCACACCCCCGCACCCCCGTGGGATATTTATGAACAAATGAATGGGGCGGCTGGGGGCGGGCGTCAGGGGCGGAAGACCGCGCGGGCCAGAAAGATGCGGGCGGTGGCGGTGATCAGGCACAGGATGCCGAAGAGGGTGGCTACGGGCGGAAAGGCGGCGGGCCAAAGGCAGAAGGCTGTGAGAAACAGGATCGTCTCGGCCCCCTCCATGAGGCCGCTGGTGAAATACAGCGACTTCTCCCCGCGTGCCGAGGTCTGCAACCCGCGCTTTTCGGCGAGGACGGCAAAGGCAAGAAAGCTTGCGCCGTTGATGTAGAACGACAGGATCAGGAAGGCTGCCGCCAGCGCATTGGCCGGGTCAGCCCAGGCGAAGGCGAAGGGGATCATGCCGTAGAAGGCGAAATCGGCCACGATGTCCAGAAACCCACCGAAGTCAGTTTTTGAACCGGCGCGTGCTACGGCACCGTCCAGACCGTCGGCGAGGCGGCCGGCCAGCAGAAGAACAAGCGCCAGCCCTTTGGGCAGACCAGCCGCGATCATCAGCGCCGCTGCAAAGCCAAGCGCAAGACCGATCAGCGTCACCTGATCGGCGCGCAGGCCCTTTGCGGCCAAAATCCGCCCGGCACGGTCAAGACCGGGGTTGATCAGCTTGCGCAGCAGGCCATCCAGCATTTTCACCTTTCTCAACCCGGCAGGGCTTGGTAACTTTTCGCGGCTATCGTGTGTGGCAAATTCTGCCTTCCATGTGACGGAGCGGCCCTTGTCCTTCAAGCCCTTGATTGCCGCAGCACTTGCATTGCTGGTGTCCGCCTGTGTGGACGAGCCAAGCCAGGGGCATAATTCCAGCCAGACAAGGCCCGTCGCACAGGCTGCGGCCAAGCCATGTGTAGTTCCCGCTGACGTCTCGGCCAATGCCGCAGAGATGGTGAACAGGGTCAATGCCGAACGCGGCAAGGCCGGGTTGCGGGCCGTGGCGTTATCAGGTCCGGCCATCAAGGTGGCGCAGGCCTTTGCCTGTGAAACCTCTGTGCGGCGCGACATCAGCCATAGGGGGAATGACGGATCGAACGCGGGAAGCCGTCTGATGCGGACAGGCATCCGGCTGCGTGTGGTGGCAGAGAATACCGCCACCGGATACATCACCGCCGACAAGGCGATCGCCGCCTGGATGGCATCGTCCGGTCACCGGAACAACATCCTGACGCCCGAGGTGACTTTGGCGGGTGTCGGGCAAGCTATGGGCGCTTACCCAACCTGGGTGTTGATCCTATACGCGCCACGCTGAGCCATGCCCCGCAGAGGGCTGAGCCGCAGCGGCCCGCAAATTTTCAGCGCCATTTCTTCAGCGCCAAACCGTCTGCCCCAAACCGTCTGCCCCAAACGGTTCGGGCGTCACTTTGGCGTTGCGGCACCGGGCTTGGGTTGCCAATGGGCTGCTGTCTCCGGTAACCTGCGGCGATGTATCAGGAGAGGCGCGTGAACAGGCGGGAATTGGGCGGATTGGCTTTGGCGGGGGCGGCCTTTTGGGCCGGGCGCGGCTGGGCTGCGGATTGGCAGGCGATACTGGCCAAGGCGCGGGGGGCCGAGGTCTATTTCCACGCCTGGGGTGGCGATCCGAAGATCAACGACTTCATTGCCTATGTCGGCCAACTGGCATCCGAGCGGTTTGGCGTGACCATGACCCATGTGAAGCTGGCCGCGACCTCGGACGCCGTGGCGCGGGTGCAGGCGGAACAGGCGGCAGGCAAACGCAATGGCGGGGCGGTTGACCTCATCTGGATCAACGGCGAGAATTTTGCCGCGATGAAAGGTGCCGGGCTGCTGTTTGGCCCCTTCGCTGAAAGCCTGCCGAACTGGCGCTTTGTCGATACTATTGGCAAGCCTGCGACGACCAATGATTTCACCCTGCCGACCGGCGGCTTTGAAAGCCCATGGGCCATGGCGCAGCTGGTCTTTGAACATGACAGCGCCAAGCTGGCCACGCCACCGCTGACCATCGCCGCCCTGGCGGACTGGTCCAAGGCCAATCCGGGCCGCTTCACCTATCCGCAACCGCCCGATTATCTGGGGCTGACCTTCCTTAAACAGGTGCTGTACGCCCTGCTGCCGGACCAGTCAGTGCTGCAATCCCCGGCTGAGGCGGCTTATGCGGCGGCGGCCCCGCTTTGGCCCTTCCTTGATGCGCTGCACCCCAACCTGTGGCGGCAGGCACGGGCCTTTCCGGCCAACGAACCGGCCTTGGGCCAGTTGCTGGCTGATGGCGAGACGACGATCTCGTTCGCATTCAACCCAGGGCGGGCCAGTGCCGAGATTGCGGCGGGCAATCTGGCGGGCACCGTGCGGACCTTTGTTCTGACCGGCGGCACCATTGGCAATGCGTCCTATGTGGCTATCCCCTATGATGCCAACGCCCCCGAGGGCGCACAGGTGGTGGCAAACCTGCTGCTGGAGCCAGAGGTGCAGGCCCACGCACAGGATGCCGCCGTGCTGGGCTTTCAGACCGTCCTGAACCTTGCCACATTGACCGAAGCCGACAAGGCCCGGTTTGACGGGCTGGCCCGGGGCCCTGCCACCCTGTCGCCCACTGACCTGGGGCCGACCCTTCTGGAGCCACATGCCTCATGGATGACGCGCATCGCCGCGGATTGGGTCAAGCGCTACGGCGTGGCCCCATGAGGCCAGCCCCCGGCCCCGGCCCAGGGCGCGCCAGTGACGCTTAAGGCGCGCGCCGCCGGGTTTGGCCCGGGGGTTGAGGTGGGGCTGGTGCTGGGCGTGCCGGTGGCGGCGGGCTTGGGGTTTGCGCTGCGGTCGGGGGTGACCAGTCTGCCCGACCTGCTGGCATGGCCGGGTCTGCCGCGTGCGGCATGGCTGTCGCTGGCTTTGGGACTGGCGGCCACGGCACTGTCGGTTCTGCTGGTGCTGATGATCCTTGCCCTGCGCCCGCGGATGTTCACGGTGCTGGAGCGGCTTTTGGCCCCGATGCTGGCCCTGCCCCATGCCGCAGCTGCACTGGGGCTGGCGTTCTTGATTGCCCCGTCAGGCTGGATCGCCCGCGTCATGTCGCCTTGGGCCACCGGCTGGACGGCACCGCCTGACTTTCTGACGCTGAATGATCCGGCAGGGCTGGCGCTGACCCTTGGGCTGGTGCTGAAAGAGACGCCGTTCTTGCTGCTGATAGCGCTTAGCCTCGGCTCGCACCAGCTGGAGCAGCGGCGGATGGTGGCCGCAACCCTGGGCTACGGGCGGATGATCGCGTATCTACTGGCGGTCTGGCCGGGGCTTTATCCGCAACTGCGGCTGCCGGTTCTGGCGGTGCTGGTTTATGCGATGACCACGGTGGACATGGGCCTGATCCTGGGGCCGGGATTGCCGCATTCCCTGGCGGTGCAGATCAGCCTGTGGATGACGGAACCAAGCCTTGCGCATCAGGGTCTGGCTGGGGCGGGGGCGTTGGTACAACTGGTGCTGGTGATGCTGGGCCTTGGGATGTGGCGGGGCGTCGAGGCGCTGGGGCACAAGGTGCTGGCGGCATGGGCGCAGGCGGGCGTCAGGGGACGCGGCCTCGACCGGCTGCTTGCGCCGCTGGCCTGTGCGGCGGTGCTGATGCTTGGGCTGTTCGCGGTTCTTGGGCTGGCCGGTCTGGCGCTGTGGTCGGTTGCTGGTCCCTGGCCGTTCCCCCGCGCCGTGCCGCAGTCGTTGAGCCTTGCGGTGTGGGGCCGGGCCGCAGGAGACTTGCTGTCCGTCTCGGCCACCAGCCTTGGCCTGGCGGTGGCGGTCACTTTGGCCGCGTTGCTTCTGACGCTTGCCGCCCTGCACAGACAACAGGGACAGGCACAGGGAGAGCGACAGGGAGAGCGACAGGGACAGGGACAGGGACGGGCACAGGGGCAAGGACGGGGGCCGGGACAGGGCGGGGAATCAGGGCGGAAGGACACGCTGGTCTATCTGCCGCTGATCGTGCCGCAGGTGGTGTTTCTGCCGGGGCTGGCGGCGGCGCTGCTGCCGCTGGCGGTGCCGCCAATGCTGGCGGTGGCGCTGGCGCATCTGGTCTTTGTGCTGCCTTATGTCTTTCTGGCGCTGGCCGGACCGTTCCGGGCATGGGACCGGCGGATCGCTGCTGTCGCCAGCACCCTGGGCGCGGACCCCTGGCGCATCCTGCTGCGGTTGCGGCTGCCGATGCTTTCCGGGCCCTTGGCTGCGGCAGCCGCCATCGGCATAGCGGTATCGATCGGGCTTTATCTGCCGACGCTGCTGCTTGGCGGGGGCCGGGTTGCTACGCTGACGACCGAGGCGGTGGCGCTGGCCTCTGGCGCCAACCGCCGCATCGTGGGCGCGTATGGAATAATGCAGGCCTTCTGGCCCGCCCTGGCCTTTGCGCTTGCCCGCCGCGTGCAAACCCGCCTGACCTGACTTCCCTTTCCCGCGCCCAAGCGCTAAGTCGAATGTATGACAGCCACGATCCTCGACACCATCAAGGCCTACAAGCTGGAAGAGATCGCCGCCCGCAAGGCCGCGCGGCCCTTGGCACGCCTGGAAGAGGCCGCCCTTTCCGCCCCGGCCCCGCGCGGCTTTGCCCGTGCCTTGTCCGAGGCGGCAATGACCGGCTACGGCCTGATTGCGGAAATCAAGAAGGCCTCACCCTCCAAAGGCCTGATCCGCGCCGATTTTGACCCGCCCGCGCTGGCCCGCGCCTACGAGGCGGGTGGTGCCACCTGCCTGTCGGTGCTGACCGATGGCCCCTCGTTTCAAGGGGCCGATGAATTCCTGCTGGCAGCACATCAGGCCACAAAACTGCCCTGCCTGCGCAAGGATTTCCTGTACGACACCTATCAGGTGGCCGAGGCCCGCGCCTTGCATGCCGACTGCATCCTGATCATCATGGCCTCGGTGTCAGATGCACAGGCTGCCGAACTGGAAGCGGCAGCCGCGGCGCATGGCATGGATGTGCTGATCGAGGTGCACGACCGCGCCGAACTTGACCGCGCCAGCCAGTTGAAATCGCTGCTGATTGGCATCAACAACCGCAATCTGCATTCGTTTGAGGTGACGCTGGACACCACCCGCCAACTGGCCCGCTTCGTGCCAGAGGGCCGGTTGATCGTGTCCGAAAGCGGGCTTTATACGGCGGACGATCTGGCCGAACTGGCCCGCTACGGCGCCCGCTGCTTCCTGATCGGCGAAAGCCTGATGCGGCAAACGGACGTGACGGCGGCGACCAAAGCCATCCTGTCACGCCCCCTGAAAGCCCAGGGCGGCGCATGACCGACCCCAAGGGCCTGACCCATTTCAACGATCAGGGCCACGCCCATATGGTTGATGTGGGCGACAAGGCGGTGACGGCGCGCGTGGCCACGGCTGAGGGTCTGGTGCTGATGGCGCATGATACGCTGGCGCTGGTCCTGCAAGGCACCGCCAAGAAGGGCGATGTTTTGGGCGTCGCCCGTCTGGCGGGCATCATGGCTGCCAAGAAAACCGCCGACCTGATCCCTTTGTGCCACCCATTGCCGATCACCAAAGTTGCCGTTGACCTTGTCCCCGATGCCGACCTGCCCGGCATCCGCGTCACCGCCACCGTGAAAACCGCCGGTGTGACCGGTGTAGAGATGGAGGCGCTGACGGCCGTATCCGTCGCCTGCCTGACGGTCTATGACATGCTCAAAGCGGTTGAAAAGAGTATGCGGATCGAAGGCATCAGGCTGCTTCTGAAAGACGGTGGCAAGTCCGGGCGGTACGAGGCGAAAGCCTGAGAAAGGGCCAAGATGATCTCTGTTGAGGAGGCCCTGACGCGCTGTCTCGCCCTTGTGTCCCTTTTGCCCGCCGAAGCGGTGGCGCTGCGCCAGTCGGTCGGTCGGATGATGGCGGAACCGGCGCTGGCCAACCGCGACCAGCCGCCCTTTCCCGCCTCGGCGATGGACGGCTATGCGCTGCAAGGCGACCCTACCTCCGGTGAAAGCTTCATCCTGATCGGCGAGGCGCAGGCGGGTCAGGCGTTTTCCGGCGTGGTGGCCCCCGGCCAAACGGTGCGCATCTTTACCGGCGCTCCGGTGCCCGAAGGTGCTGACCGCGTGGTCATTCAAGAGGATGTCGAGGTCGCAGGCCAGACCATAACCCTCAAACCCAAAGCCGACCTCGCCCGCCACATCCGCCCGCAAGGCCAGGATTTTCGCGCGGGCGAGGCGCTGCCGCCCCGCCGCATCGGCCCACACGACCTTGCCCTGCTGGCCGCGATGAACCTGCCGCAGGTGCAGGTCCACCGCCGCCCCGTGGTCGCCATCATCGCCACCGGAGACGAGTTGGTAATGCCCGGCGAGGTGCCCTCACCTGACCAGATCATCTGCTCCAACGCCTTCGCGCTTGCCGCGCTGATCGAGGCCGAGGGCGGTATCGCCCGCATCCTGCCCATCGCCCGCGATACCGAAAGCGACCTGCGCGCCGTCTTCGCCTTGGCCAAGGATGCTGACCTGATCGTTACAATCGGCGGCGCATCCGTGGGCGACCATGACCTTGTCGGCCCCGTGGCGCAAAGTCTGGGGTTGGAACGCGCCTTCTGGAAGATCGCCATGCGTCCCGGCAAGCCCCTGATGGCCGGCCGTTTGCAGGGCACGCCGATGCTTGGCCTGCCTGGCAACCCGGTGTCGTCGATTGTCTGCGCCCATCTTTTCCTGTTGCCAATGGTTCGCACAATGCAAGGCCGCCCCGATGTGGCCCCACAACTCCGTAAAGCCGTGCTGGGTGCCGCCGTCGAGGCCACCGGCCCGCGCACCCACTACATGCGCGCCCGGCTTCTTGAAGGGGTGATCACCCCGTTTGACCGGCAGGACAGCGCCCTGATCCACATCCTGACCGAGGCCAACGCCCTGCTGATCCGAACGGCGGGGGATGGGCCGCAACAGGCGGGGGCAGAAACGCTCTACCTTGCGTTGTAAAGCAGGTAAACTCTTGACACAAACCGGGAACACGGGCAGAACATTCAATTAACACTTATGACAACGAGGGTTGGCTGTAAGGGGGTCTGGACGTGTAGCCAGCCAGCTTTCAAGGGGTAGGGTCAAAACATGCTGACGCGCAAACAATTGGAACTTCTGGATTTCATCAAGACACGGGTGGACGTCGACGGCGTGCCCCCCTCGTTTGACGAGATGAAGGACGCACTTGGCCTCAAGTCGAAATCCGGCATCCACCGTCTGATCACGGCACTGGAAGAGCGCGGGTTTATCCGCCGCCTCGCTCACCGCGCCCGCGCGCTGGAGATTGTGAAGCTGCCCGAGGCGATGGAAAAGATGGGCTTCACGCCCCGCCTTGTTCAGAGCTCCAAACCCCCGGCCCCGCCGTCCCGCCCGGTGGCTGCCTTGTCGATTGACACCACCCATGCGATGGAAATCCCGATGATGGGCCGCATCGCCGCCGGTGTGCCGATCGAGGCGATTGCCCACGTGTCGCACCACGTGACCGTGCCGAATGCGCTGATGTCAGGCCGCGGCTCGCATTACGCGTTGGAGGTGAAGGGTGATTCGATGATCGAAGCCGGGATCAACGACGGTGACATCGTCATCATCCGCGAACAACCCGATGCCGAGAATGGCGATATCGTCGTGGCTTTGGTTGAAGACGCTGAGGCGACGCTGAAGCGCTTTCGCCGTCGCGGCGGCATGATCGCCCTTGAGGCCGCCAACCCGGCCTATGAAACCCGCGTCTTCCCGAGCCACATG
Source organism: Rhodobacterales bacterium (assembly GCA_043721775.1). Lineage (GTDB taxonomy): Bacteria > Pseudomonadota > Alphaproteobacteria > Rhodobacterales > Rhodobacteraceae > Stagnihabitans. Next base: position 10,809 of record JAYSQA010000174.1, on the reverse strand, counting down.
GTAAAAGTGCAGGGCAAGCTGGTCGGCCTGATCCGCAGCTACTGATCGTCCCGGCCAGTCAGCGAGGGGCAGAAACCGCAAGTGTTCAGCGCTGCATCACCGCAAGCGCTCCGGCGTTCCTTCAAGGCAGCTGGTCTTGCGGGCCGCACCTTTCAGCCGCTGCGGCCTTACCCATAGCTGCCGGTCTTGCGGGCAGTGCCCCTCAACCGCTGCGGCCTTCTGCCAAAACCGCAGGGTCTGCGCGCCCTGCCTTCCCTCAACTCCCTCCGCTCTGTGCCAAAGCCACCGGTTGTTGCGCGAACCCTCTCAACCGCTGCGGCCGTCTGTCAGAACCGCAGGGCCTGCGCGCCCTGCTTTCCCTCAACTCCCTCCGCTCTGTGCCAGAGCGGCCGTTGCGTTCCGGGCCGGATTGCGACGCACCAGAACCGGGCTGACCGGAGCGGTGTTACCTGTCCAGACCCGGGCCTCGGCGCGCACCGGAACCAGCAGCAGGCCGTCCGCTTGCGGCATGCCTGCAACCGCACCACTTTGCGCCAGATACGTGGCGTCAAGCACCGTGCAGCCGGGCGGCGCATCGCGAACCGGGCCCAGACGCACCGGCACCAGCACCAGATCCGCCGCACCACAGGCTGCGGCAACCTTGGTCAGGGCATCCTTGCCCGACAGAACCATGCCCGTGATCCCCGCCACCTTGAACTGGCGTGCCTGCTTTGGCCCCTGAAACCCCGCGCGAGCCGAGGCCGCCTTGGGATCAGCCAGATCACCATCATCCGCCAGCCACGACTGAGCCGCAAACCCGGCACCACGCGGCGAGGACAGAGCCCGACCCTCGGGACCCAGAACCCCGGCCAGCACGCCGTCCGACGACATCAGCAAAACCGGCCGCTCCACCATCGTCCAAAGGCCAAAGCCCAGGGCCAAAGCGGCCAGCCCGGCAAACCGTGCCCTGCCCTGCCACAACAGCAGCCACAAAGCCCCCAGCGTGATCAGCGGAATGACCCAAGGCCCCGGCTGCGGCACTGGCGTAATTGCGCCGTCAAGGCCCGCGATCCAATGCGCTACGAACAAGATCCAGCGCGCCGACCACCCCATCACGACCAAAGCGGGCCCAGCCAACCCGATCGGAGCCAGCAAAGCCGCCACCGCCCCCGCCCCCATCAGCACATCCATCACCGGAACCGTCAGTAGATTGGCCAGAAGGCCATAGCCCGTCAGCCGGTTGAAGGTCGCTGCCGAAAATGGTGCCGTCGCCACTCCGGCCAGCAGCGAACTGGCCGTCAAAAGCGCCACAGGCTTCAGCCAGCGCGGAACGCCGTGGCGCAGCATCAAACGCTCGGCCGGGCCGAAGCCCGCGATCAGACCAATGGTGGCAGCAAAAGACAGCTGGAACCCCGGCGCCAGCAGGCTTTCCGGCTGCCAGACCAGCAACAGCAAGGCCGCCACCGCGACGGACCGCAACGTCAGCGCCCGCCGGTCCAGCATCACAGCCCCCAGCATGATCGACACCATCAGAAACGCCCGCGTCGTCGCCACATTGGCCCCCGACAGGATCAGGTAGAACAGCGCCACGCCAAAGGCCACATAAGCCGCCACCTTCTTGGTGTTGACGCGCAAGGACACCGGCGGGATCAGAGCCAGCCCATAGCGGATCAGCGCAAAGACAAAGCCGGTCAGGAAGGCCATGTTCATCCCCGAAATGGCCAGCAAATGCGCCAGCGAGGAAATCCGCAGGTCCGTCACCACCGCTGCCGAAATCTCGGACCGGTCGCCGGTCAAGGCACCCGAGGCGAAGGCTCCCGCATCACCCGGCACCCGCGCCATGATGCCCGCCGACAGATGATTGCGCATCCGGTTGACAGAGGCATCCATCATCCCCGGCGGTGCCCATGTCACCACCGGGCTGGAAGTATAGCCCACCGCCCCCAGCTGTTCGAACCACGCCATCCGGCGGAAATCGAATCCCCCCGGCTCGGACGCGCTTTCCGGTGCGGCAATCCGCGCCGTAACCTGAACCGTCGTGCCCGGCTCATAGGTCTGCGGCGGCCCGTGCAGGGCGACGCGGACAGTGGCGGGGGTGGCCGCAGGCTCCACCTCGGTTAATATCACATGATCCAGCGTCAGACGGATGGCATCGGATTGCGAGCGGTCAATGTCGATGATCCGCCCCTGAATTGGCCCGTAGTAGGGTGTGGCCAGCATCGCAGAGGCCACCATCCAGACCCGTGCCCCGCAAAGCAGCGCGCCAAGTGCTGCAGCGGCCAACGCCATGGCAAATGGCCGGGCCAGAAACGGGCCGAAGCGGGCTAGCGTTGCCAGACCCAGCACCGTCCCCGCCATCGCCGCATAAAAGCCAGCACCCGGCTCGACAGGAACCGAAAACCAAAGGCCGATGCCCACAGCCAGGAAGACCGGAATGAACAAGAACAGATCAACCGGCGCCTCTGACAGGGCGCGAACCCCGGTCATCGCCCATCTGACCAGTAGCCTGCCCACCTTGTCTTGCCCCCCGCATTTGCCTAAAGCTGCCGCGAGCCTAGGCTCTGCATAGTTTCCATAAGGTTAATGCGCCGATGTCCCAGAGCCAGATCGTCACCCGTTTCGCCCCCTCGCCCACCGGTTATCTGCACATCGGCGGCAGCCGGACGGCGCTGTTCAACTGGTTGTTCGCCCGCGGCCGGGGCGGCAAATTCCTGCTGCGGATCGAGGATACCGACCGCGAACGCTCCACCCCCGAAGCAACGGCGGCGATCTTGCGCGGGTTGACGTGGCTGGGGCTTGATTGGGACGGCGATGTCGTCAGCCAGTTCGACCGAAAGGACCGCCATTCGCAGGTGGCGCACCAGATGCTTGCACGAGGAACGGCCTACAAGTGCTTCTCCTCCAAGGAAGAAATCGACGCCTTCCGGGTTGCGGAAGAGGCGGCGGGCCGCTATCCGATTTTCCTGTCGCCGTGGCGCGATACCGATGCTGCGACCCATCCGGATTTGCCTTACACGATCCGCATGCGGGCACCAAGAACGGGTGAGACGATTATTGATGACAAGGTTCAGGGAAAAGTAACCTTTAGGAACGATCAACTGGACGATATGATAGTTCTGCGTTCCGACCTGACCCCGACTTATATGCTTGCCGTGGTGGTGGATGACTACGACATGGGGGTTACCCATGTCATTCGCGGCGATGATCATCTGGCCAACGCGGCGCGGCAAACCATGGTGTATCAGGCGATGGACTGGCCGGTGCCGGTCTGGGCGCATATTCCCTTGATCCACGGGCCGGACGGCAAAAAATTATCCAAGCGGCACGGCGCTTTGGGCGTCGAAGAGTATCAGGCGATGGGCTACCCGGCGGCGGGGATGCGCAACTATCTGACAAGGCTGGGCTGGGCGCATGGTGATGCCGAGATTTTCACCTCGGATGCGGCGAAGGCGATGTTTGATCTTGAAGGGATCGGCCGCGCCCCGGCCCGGCTTGACTTCAAGAAGCTGGAACATATTTGCGGCCAGCACATCGCCATGGCTGACGATGCTGCGCTGCTGCATGAAATTGAGGCGTATCTGAGTGTCGCAGGCAAACCAGCCCTGACGCAGGGCCAGCACGGCCTGATGCTGGCTGCGATGTATTGCCTCAAGGACCGTGCGAAGACTTTCCCGGAACTTCTTGAAAAGGCTGAATTTGCGCTAGTGTTGCGCCCCATTGTGCCAGACCCTGCGGCGGCGGCGCATCTTGATACGGTATCCCGTGGTATACTGAAATCGTTGACGCTGCACTTGCAAAATGGTATTTGGGAAAAAGCGGAATTGGAGCATATCCTGTCCGCCGCCGCGACGGGTGCCGGGATTGGATTCGGCAAGTTGGCCTCCCAGCTGCGGGCGGCCCTTGCCGGACGAACTGCGACGCCAAGCGTCTATGACATGATGCTGGTGCTTGGACGTGACGAAACGATTGCAAGGCTAAGCGAGGCGGCTGGCTGACGCCCTCTTGGCCTTGGGGCGCAAAAGCGCCTCGTGAAGGATGTGATCCGCTGACGCCCGCTGCCACGGGCCAAGGCTCCCAACGGGGGACGACAGATGTGTGCTGACAAGACCGCCAAGCTAAGCCTTAATGGCCAGACCTACGACCTGCCCATCCTGTCGCCCACGCTTGGGCCGGATGTGCTGGACATCCGCAAGCTGTATGACGAGGCTGATGTTTTCACCTTCGACCCCGGCTTCACCTCGACCGCCGCCTGCAAAAGCGCCATCACCTACATTGATGGCGACAAGGGCGAATTGTTGTACCGGGGCTATCCGATTGACCAGTTGGCCAAGGATAGCTCGCATCTGGAGGTGTGTTTCCTGCTGCTTTACGGCGAATTGCCGACCGCCGCGCAGTTGGAGGACTTCAAGAGCCGGGTGACGCGGCACACGATGGTGCATGAACAGATGCACAACTTCTTCCGTGGCTTCCGCCGTGACGCGCATCCGATGGCCACGATGGTCGGCGTGGTGGGGGCGATGAGCGCGTTCTACCATGACAGCCTTGACATCAACGACCCGTGGCAGCGTGAGGTTGCCTCGATCCGGATGGTCGCCAAACTGCCGACGATTGCGGCGATGGCTTACAAGTATTCGGTCGGCCAACCCTTTGTTTATCCGAAGAACTCGCTGTCTTATGCCGGCAACTTCCTGAACATGTGCTTTGCCGTCCCGGCAGAGGAGTATGTGGTGAACCCGGTCCTGGAAAAGGCCATGGACCGGATCATGATGCTGCACGCCGACCATGAGCAGAACGCCTCAACCTCGACCGTGCGTCTGGCCGGGTCGTCGGGTGCGAACCCCTTCGCCTGTATCGCTGCCGGTATTGCCTGCCTTTGGGGCCCGGCGCATGGCGGTGCCAACCAGGCCTGCCTTGAAATGCTGCGCGAAATCGGCACTGTTGACCGCATTCCAGAGTATATCGCCCGCGCCAAAGACAAGAATTCCGGGTTCCGGCTGATGGGCTTTGGCCACCGCGTCTACAAGAACTTTGACCCGCGCGCCACGGTGATGAAGGAGTCCGCGGACGAGGTGCTGGACCTTCTGGGCATCCACAACAACCCAACCCTGCAAGTCGCCAAAGAGCTGGAGCGGATTGCCCTGTCGGACGATTACTTCATCTCCAAGAAGCTGTACCCGAACGTTGACTTCTATTCCGGCATCATTCTGGACGCGATGGGCTTCCCGACGGCGATGTTCACGCCGATCTTCGCCATCTCGCGCACCGTGGGCTGGATCAGCCAGTGGAAAGAAATGATCGCCGAAAACGGCAAGATCGGGCGTCCGCGTCAGCTGTATATCGGGCCGACCCATCGCGATTACGTCGATGTAGATCACCGCTAAGCCCAAATCACAGGGCATCAGTTGCACAGACGACCGGATCAACGCTAGGTTCCGGTCGTTTCATTTGGGCGCGATCCGCCCGCATCGGAGGCGCGTAGCAGCGTGACAAGACGACTTTGGCTTCACATCGGCTCGCACAAGACGGGCACATCGTCGTTGCAAGTGACCCTGCGCGCCAATGAGGCCCTGTTGCTGGAACGTGGTCTGGGCGTGGCACGATCGGTGCCCTGGCCGCATGTGCATCCTTATCTGGTCTATGTGAACCCGGCTCAGGTGATGCCCGAAGGCTTCAAACTACGGAACCCGGTTGAATTTGCCCGGTTCCTCGCCAGTGTCGGCGGCGATCAGGTGATTGCTTCATCCGAGAATTTCGCCTTCATCTTCCAGCAGTTCGCTGTCGACGCCGTTGCCGCTGCCCTGAAGCCGCATTTCGACGAGGTTCGTATTCTGGCCTATCTGCGCCGTCAGGACCGCCATGCCGTGTCGCACCATCAGGAAGGCGCCAAGCATGACAGAACGGCGGAATCGGCGTTGTGGGGGCATGGGTTGCGCGCCTTGCCTGATCCTTCGCCGCTGCACCGGCTGTATCTGGATTATGACCAGCGCATCGGCATGTGGGAAAAGGCCTTCGGGTCAGAAAACCTTGTGGTCCGGGTCTTTGACCGCAAACTGTTGAAAGAGGGCGATATTGTCACCGATGCGCTGGATCTGATCGGGGTTTCGGATGCAGGGCTGGCGCGGGCGCCTGATCGCAACGTTTCCCTTGGGCGGTTGCAGGCGAAGATCGGGCATATCGCCAATGCGACTTTGGCCGATGACATCCTGACGCGCTGTCTGGTCGAGGCGATGCCGGTGGAAGCCCGCATGGCACCGTCGGGCGACGAGGCCCACGCTTTTCTGGCACCTTATCTGGACGGCAACCGTCGCCTGAATGACCGGCTGAAGATCAGCAACCAACCGGTTTTGTTTGACGATGATTTCAGCGATTACCCAGAGGTGGGCAACGACCATCTGGACGAGGCGGGCTGTGTGACAGTGGTGCAACATACGATTCTAACGCTTGGGCAGCGGGCGAAAAGTCTGGGGGCGCTGACGGCGGATGATCTGAAGCAGGCCGCACTGGCGCTGCAAGTCACCCACCCCGAGGCGGCGTTGCGCCTGATCCGTGCAGCGCGCAGCCTGCGGCCACATGGCCCGCATATCAACCGGCTGCTGGCCAGGATCGAGGCGCAGTCGAAGAAGGTCTGATCCTTTGGGGTAGCACGCGATGCTCTTAGACCCCCCCCCCGGAAGCCAAGTGCTTCCGGGGGTTTCGATCTGGCAGAGATCACAGCTTCAGTGACAGGACCGTAACGCAGGCCAGTTCGCCAAAGCCATTGAAGCGGCTGTTGGTGACGGTGGAATAAGCGCCCATGCCTTGGATGATGACATAGTCCCCCTCAGCCGTATCGCTGGCCAAGGGCACTTCCCCCGGTAGCCGATCAACCGAATCGCAGGTCGGGCCAAAGACGACGCGGCCTTCTATCGCACCAATGCGGCGGTGGCCGCGCGGATCCAGCACGTCGATGCGGTTGATGATGCCGATCTGGCTGAATTCGAACATCGAGCCGTAGATGCCGTCGTTCAGGAAGATATGCGCATCATCGCGCACCGATTTGACCTTGGCCGCCACGCAGTAGGCGTCACCGCACAGGCCACGGCCAGGCTCGCACACCAGCGCGGGGCGGTCGGCCCCGAAGCTTTCGGTCGCCACCCGGTCGATGGTTGCAAAGATCGTCTCAAGATCAATGTTCATCCCGCCGGTCCGGTTGTTCGGAAAGCCGCCGCCCACGTTCAGGCGGGCAATCGTCACGCCAGCCTTGGCCGCAATCAGCGCTGCTTCGCGGATGTAGGACGCCCAGGCTTCCGGATCGGTGCATTGCGTGCCCGGATGGAAGGTGATCGAGGGAACAAATCCCGCATCAGCCACAGTTTTCAGCAGGTCTGCCGCCACGCCTGCGGTCGCGCCGAACTTAGCGCCAAAGTTATAGGCAGCCCCCGTCACCGGCAGCTTGAAGCGGACGGATATCTCGCAGCCGTCATGGGGCACAAGTTCGATCAGCTTGGCCAGTTCCGAGCGGCTGTCCACCGACCACGATTTCACATTGCGGGCGACCGCATGCGCAATCTCGGGCCGCGAGCGGACCGGGTTGTGGTAGTGGATCGCCGCATCCGGGTCTAGCCTTCGGATCAGGTCAATCTCGAAAGGCGAGGCGCAGTCAAAGCCCTTGATGCCAGCGGCCATCAGGTTTTCGACCACTTCTTCCGAAGGGTTCGACTTGACGGCATAGGTCACAAGACCCGGAAAGCCATCAATAAAACGGCGTGCAGTGGCCTGCACGGCCTGCGGCGCAAAGAACAGGACCGGGTTTTCCGGCTGCTGCTTGCGGAGGTATTCGGTCGGATTGGTCCAGATCGTTTTGGACAGTCCCATCGGCGTAATCCTTTCTGCCAACAAGATGCTAGTCCCTCCCCGTTGCCATAAAAATGAACAGGCGGCCTTGGCACTAGCGCGGTTTTTCCAACCAGGCCAGGTGCGTATGAACCGCCCTTTTCCTGCAACTGAGGATGCTTCATATGGGTGACAACTTCACCGAACAAAACTATATAATTGCAGCGATATGTCGTCATAATGACGAAAAAGGAAGGCAAGTTGTATGGATGATCTCGACAGGACCATAATTGGCCTGCTTGGCGCCGATGCGCGCATGTCGGTGGCCACTTTGGCCCGCAGGCTGAAGGTGGCACGCTCTACCATACAGGCCCGGCTGGAGCGGCTGGAGACCGGCGGCATCATCGCGGGCTACACCCTGAAGCTGGGCGAAGAGGCCCGGCAGGGGCGCTTGCGGGCGTCGGTTCTGTTGACGATCGAGCCGCGCGGACAGGCGGCGATCCTGTCGCGCCTGAAGGCTATTGCGGAAGTGGAAAGGGTGTTTACCACCTCGGGCCGCTTCGATCTTTTGTTGCAGGTGGCGGCCCCCAATACCGCCGCGCTGGACGGCGTACTGGATCAGATCGGGGCGATGACGGGGGTGAAATCCTCGGAAAGCCTGATCCATCTGTCGACCAGGATTGACAGGGCTGTTTGAGGCAGCGGGGGGCTGGCCCCCCTGCACGCCCCCAAGACATTTGGGCATGAATGAAAGGATCAGGTCGGGATAAGGGCAGAAGGCGCAGGCTCGGCATCGGCGCGGAACAGATTGAAGCCGTCGATGGAAGCCTGGACGAGGGTAGGGTCGCCAGTGAAGCTGATGCGGCCCTCTGCCACGCTTTCCAACAGGGGAAACGGGGCGTACGTGGTCAGCCCAACACCGTTGGATGTTCCGGAAAACGCCAAATCACCTGCCAGCCCTGTGGCGCGGGTCAGTTTGGGCAACCCCGCGTCAAGCCGCAGCGTGAAAAGCGCGCCGTCCGGATTGAAGCCCGCATCAAGGCCAAGCCGTTTGCCCTGACAGACCGCAGCCATCGACAGCATGACCGACGTGGGGCTGACAAACAGGGTTGGATCATGGCCAGCCTGCTTGGCCCCCCCAGCGGCACAATGATCGCATGACCGGCCAAAGCCCCTGCCCCGCGGCTGTCAGCTGGTAAGCCTGCGCCGCCATCGGGTGCGGCAATCTGGTGAGACGCAGGATTCCCGTCTGGTGCAGGTCATCAAGGCGGCGCGACAGGACACTGGCACTGATTGCACCGATGCCCGCCTTGACCTCGTCAAAGCGCAACGGGCCCAGCATCAGTTCGCGCATGATCAGCAGGTTCCAACGGTCACCGACAATATCAAGGGCGTGGGCGGGAAAGCGCCCTTCCTTGTAGCCGCGGCCATCATGCGTTCCTTTCATCGCAGCGGTTTATGGTTGTTTCCGGGCTTCGCAAGGGTCACAAAGGGGTGAATTCGTCAAACATTTTGGAGGTTCGGATGTCGGAATTTCACGGCCTGCCCTGCTGGTATGAACTGGGCACCAGGGATTTTGCCAAGGCTCAGGCGTTTTATGGCGCAGTGCTGGGCTGGACGGTGGCCGACAGTGGCATGACGGGGATGACCTACATGCTGGCCCGTGCCGGTGACGCGATGGTGGCGGGCATGATGCAGGCCGAGGGCGAGCAGCCTGTGGCCTGGCAGATCTATTTTGCGGTGGATGACTGCGATGCCACGGTGGCCGCAGCCACCGCCCTTGGGGCGCGGGTCCATGTGCCACCGTCAGACATCCCCCATACCGGCCGGTTCGCCGTTCTGGCCGATCCGCAGGGTGCCTCATTCAGCATCTTGCAGCCCCTGCCGATGGCGGATGACAGCGCGGGCCGCGCCTTTGACCAGCAAAAGCCCGGTCATGGCAACTGGCACGAACTGATCACGCCAGACCCTGCCGCCGCGATGGACTTTTATGGTCCTCTGTTCGGCTGGACCATCTCGCGCAGCATGCCGATGGGGCCGGAGCTGACCTACCATATCATCGCCCGCGACGGTCTGGAGATCGGCGGCACCTGCGCCCTGCCGGATCATCCGCCCCATTGGAAGCCGTATTTCCGCGTGGCTTCGGCAGCGGCCGCTATTGATGCCGTGATTGCCGCTGGTGGCGTGGTGCTGCATGGTCCGGACGAGGTTCCGGGCGGGGCTTTCACCGTGCAGATCCGCGACACCCAAGGGGCAACGCTGGCACTGGTCGGGCCGGGCTGATGGCGCTGCAGGGCTAGCGCTTTGCCGGATTGATCGTTCTGCCAGCCTGGTCGTTCTGCCAGCCTGATTGCTTTGTCGGCCAGCCTGATCGGTCGGCCAGCCTGATCAGTCGGCCGGCCTGATCAGTCGGCCGGCCCGATCGCTCTGTCAGCCCGGTGCCTACGCCCTCGCGATGGCTTTGCCGCGTCAAGGCGCGCCCGAATAGCCCTCCCAGACGGGGGCAGATGGCCCGAGGGGTCAACATAAACCGTCACTTGGGCACCGACGCCGGGCAGTTTGCCCTGCGGCCAGCCTTGGCTTTTGCCCGTATCACCAGCTGTGCCGCGCCGGTGCAGCCGGTATAGCTGGTTGCAGGTGACGCGCTGGTGGTTTGCATCTGCGCCACGACCGTGGCTTGGCGGGTCTCTCCCGTCTGGCGCAGGGTCACCAGTCTTTGGGCCAGAAGCCAACGCCAGCGCAGGCCCAGACCGCCGCCAATGAGGAAGGCCAGTGCGAAGATCAGAAGCAGCGTTCCTGAAAAGAAGGTCCAGCCGTATTCCACCTCGATGATCGTCGGGTCATCCCTGACATAGCGCACCGCAATCGGCCCGCCTTCCGTCAGCCCGCCGTAAAAACCTTGACTCACCTTGGTTTGGGTCTGCCGCCAAGTCCCTGAATCGAAAGCGAACGCCACGTTGTAGTCGGTGCAGATGTCCAAATTGCCCTTGCCGCAAGTGTGCGTCGTGATCCACAGAC
>JAYSQA010000173.1:0-15749 GCA_043721775.1 Rhodobacterales bacterium | reverse complement strand
GCGTCCGTTCCCCGCAAGATCACCCCCGCAAAGGCCACAGGAAGAGTGAATCATGTCCCTCAAACCGCGTCCACGGCCGAGTTTTTCAGCAGCCTGCTAACGCAGAGAAGGGGGCGCCCGGCATCAAACGCGTCCTTTATTTGCCCTGCGACGGCATTGGCGCTTCCAGAACACACACAAGCCCGCTGGTTGGATATGTAACACTGACCACACCATTTAGTTCCATGGGCAAAACGCGCTCGATCAGGCTGGAGCCGAAGCCGCGGTGGACCGGCGCTGATACAGGGGGGCCGCCAGTTTCCGTCCAGGTCCATATAAATCTTGAGTTGTCGTCGGGGCCAGTCAACGACCAAACAATCGAGACTTGCCCCTCTGGCACAGACAAAGCGCCGTATTTCGCCGCGTTGGTGCAAAGTTCATGTAATGCAAGGCTGAAGGTCACAGCCGCTTGCGGCAATAGTGTTACAAACTGGCCGCTGATGGCAAATCGGCCGAAGTCACCTTTGTGCGGCCCGATGGTTGCATGAACCACGCTTGCCAAATCAGTGCCAGACCAATCACCGCTGACAATCAAATCATGGGCGCGCGCAAAGGCCGACAGCCTTTCGCCAAAAACCTTGCGCGCTTCAAGCAAGGACAAACTGCCTCGCAAGGTCTGTGACGCAATGGCCTGAACTACGGCAAGCGAGTTTTTCACCCGGTGGTTCAGTTCATTGACCAGCGTTTCCCTTTGTTGTTCCGCGGCGCGGCGATCGGTAATATCCCGCTCGATGCTTGATGCACCCAAAAGGCCACCGCTTGCGTCACGCAGCGGCGATTTCGTAACTGACACCCAGACGACGGTGCCATCCTTGCGACGCCGGGGCTGCTCGAAACGCAGGATAAGACCGCCTTTGCGAAAATGCTCCAGACCGTCCGGTAATTGGATAGGGTACATCGGATCATTCAACGCAGCCAGCGACTGGCCAATAATCTCGGCAGCACCGTAGCCAAAAATCGACTCGGCACCACCGTTCCAACTGGTGATCTTGCCTTCAATATCCAGACTGATGATCGCGTCGAGGGAAGATTCAACGATGGCCGCCAGCTTGCGGGCAATCATTTCTCCATGGCGTTCTTCGGTAACATCTTGGATGACCAACAGAATAAGACTGGGCCGCCCGCCTTCACGCACCAGTTTGCGACCAGTCAGCACCAGATGCCTCAGGCCGGTTTCGGGAAAAACCTGGTCAACCTCGATCCCATTGAAGGGTTCGCCGTCGACAACCAGCGCCTCCAGCAAGGCGCGCAGAGGGGGCCGATTCCATTCGCCTTTGGCAAGTTCAAGAACCTGCTGACCGATGGCCATTGCTTCGGTTATGTTGAACATCCTTTCAAACGCCGGATTGATCAGAATAACCCGTAAAGCATCATCAATCACCAAAAGCGGTTGGCGTGCTGTTCCCACGATGGCTTTGGTCAGAACGCTTGCCTCGGTGCTGGCGACGCGGGCCAGATTGCTGTCAGTTACATCAAAAAAGGTGATCACGACACCGGCGATGCGATTGTCCAAGGTGCGGTAAGGCAGCATCCGGCGCAAATACCAGCGTCCGGTAATGCTGGAGACTTCGGTTTCCAGAACCTGCAACTTATGCAAGACCCGCTCGGCATCGGCCAGCAGATTGCCATCATCAAACTTCAGCGCAAAGTGCGGCAACGGGCGGCCAATATCAGTTGGTCTGAAATCGAACAGAACCTGCGTGCCGGGGGTGAACCATTTGATGCACAGCTTGGTGTCAATGAACAGGGTGGCGGTTTCGGTGCCCGCCAGAAGGTTGTTCAGGTCGTTGGTGCTGTCTTCCAATTCGCGGACATTGTGCTGCAACTGGCCGTTGACTGTATGCAGTTCCTCGTTGAACGATTGCATTTCCTCTTTCGAAGTTTCCAACTCCTCATTGGTCGATTGCAGTTCTTCGTTCATTGAGGCGGCTTCCTCGTTTGACGCCTTCAGTTCCTCGTTCGTGGTTTCCAGATGCTCGATCGTATTTTGCAATTCAAAGCGCAGAGCTGCCAGTTCATCGCGTAGAATAGCCTCTTGCGACAGGTTTTCGGGCGGCATTTGAAAGGCGCGCGCGTCTTCGGGCGTCAGGGGAACGAAACTGATCAGAATATGTCCATTGCCGGCCCCGCTGACCGGCGACACGGTGACGGTCACGACGTTCTTGCCCCTTGCATCTGGCAGCGTCGCTTTAAAGGACACGTCGCAAGCGTCGGACCGGGCCTTGCGCACGGCGCTGCGCAATTTGACCTCAAGTCCGCCGCGTGCCATGGCGAACAGATCATTCGAGGGTTCGCCCGTCGGCTGTTCCAGAAATGCACCTGTCGAGCCGTGGAAATAGACCACCCGGGCCGCAGCATCAATCAAGACGGCGGCGGGTGCAAACCGTTCCAGCAAGGCATGGCGGGCCAGATCGGCCATGGGCATTGCCTGTGAGGGCAAGGCAGGGCTGCGCAGGTCGGGCAAGGCTTTTGCCGGGGTTTGTTGGCCGCGCAGGATCGGAAAGTTCACAATATCCAGCCGGGTGGCGCCCAGAAGACGATAAATGCGCCACTTTTTGGACAAGAGTTCAAACGCGCCGCTGTGCCGCCCCAGCGTCTCGGTATTGCCCAGCAGCAAGGCGCCACCCTTTTCCAGCGCGAAGTGGAACAGGGCGATGATGCTTTGCTGCGCTTCGGGTTGAAGGTAGATCAGCAGATTGCGGCAGGTGATCAGGTCAAGATGCGAAAACGGCGGGTCGCGCAGCAGGTCTTGCGGCGCAAAGATCACGGTGGCGCGCAGATCTTTCTTCACGCGGTAGGTCGCATCTGATGCATCGAAAAACCGGCGCTGGCGCGTGGTATCCAGCCCGGTGATTGCGGCGATGGGATAGACCCCGTCACGCGCGATATTCAGGTTGTCGTCCCGGGCATCGGTGGCGAAAATCTTTACGTCAAACGCTTTGCCGGCAAGCGTCGCCTGTTCCGCAATCAGCATGGCCAATGTATAGGCCTCTTCCCCCGTCGAGCAGCCGGGAACCCAGGCGCGGATGCTGGACCCTGTTTCGCGCGCGGCAACCAAAGGGGCTATCACCAAGTCGGAAAGCGTCCGCCACGCTTCGGCATCGCGGAAAAAGCTGGTGACGTTGATCAACAGGTCCTTGATCAGCATTGCCGCCTCAGCCGGATCAGACCGCAATTCCACCAGATAGGCATCCAGCGTTGCGATGTTGCGCAAGCCAAGACGCCGTTGAATGCGGCGCTGCAACGTTGAACGGCGATAGCTGCCAAAGTTGTGCCCGGTGCGGGTGCGCAGAGCTGTCAGGATTTGATCAATCAACGGCTGCGCTTCTGAGTCCTGCGCTTCGCCGCCATAGGGCTCGGCGATGTATTCGTTGCGGAAATAGCTGCCCAGTACGGCGGGCATCGCGTCGGGCGCCAGGATGTGGTCGGCCATGCCGGCCGCGATTGCACTGCGTGGCATGCCTTCGAACTTGGCCGTCTGCGGGTCCTGCACAAGGATCAGACCGCCGGCCGCCCGCACCTCTTTCAAACCGTCGGTGCCGTTGCTGCCAGTGCCCGACAGCACAACGGCAATCACCCGTTCACCCTGATCCGCCGCGAGAGAGCGGAACAGCACGTCAACCGGATGCCGGTGCCCACGCTTTTCAGCAGGTTTGGTCAGGTGCAAGACACCCTCCACCACCGACAAGTCGCGGTCCGGGGCGATGACGTAGACATGGTTCGGCAGGATCGGCATTTGATCCTGCACTTGCATGACCGCCATTTTGGTATGCGCGGCCAGAACCTTGGCCATCTGGCTTTCGCGGGTCGGGTCAAGATGCAGGACCACCACGAAAGCGGCCCCGCTGTCATCGGGCATTGCGTCAAAGAACTGGCTGAACGCCTCGATCCCGCCAGCCGAGGCGCCCATGCCCACCACCAGACACCGATGAGCGTTCAACGCAACTTGTGCGTTCACCGTGGCCTCTTCGGGGGGCGTCGGAAGCTCGCCGTGCGGCAGGTCGATCTCGTCGTTCATTTCAGGCCTCCGGGTTCGCCAAACGGGGCATCTGGAAATTCGGTGTCACGTCGGCGTCCGTAAAATATGAATTGAGGTCAGCCTTAGTATGCGCGAGCTGGCCTTGCAATGCAACGACACTGACTCGGCGTGGCGATCTTGCCGCAACTATTGACGAAAAACGTCACAAATCTGATGCAGACACGCGCCCCAAGATTGGCTGGCTTGATCGGCCCGCTGCCAAAGCAACAGCTCAATAGTCTTCGAGCCAGTCATCTGAAGGGTGGTGACCCTGCTCAACTGCATTACGGTACCAATGTGTCATGTCAGAAACGACCTGAAACAGCGCAAAGGCCGGATAGTCAGCTTCGGGATGGCTTGGGCGACAGGCATAGGTTTGGATCGGCGTCTTGATGGCATGGGTCAGCCAATAGCTGGTGCGATCACAGTCCATGTAGCGGCTTAGCGTGATTTCAATTTGGGTGCGAATTTCACCGATCCGAAGAGTGAACACCCCACGCGAATCGTTGCGATGAACAACCGTTATCAGATCGTCGGCCAGAACATCGTCAAACGTATGGGCCATCGCGTGCTCTCCTGTTGTCCGCACTGCATAGTGCAAACCTGGGCACACTGCGACAGATGTTTCGACCCGATCCGATTTCATGCAACTGTGCCACCTGCCCAGACCGTTGGCACGAAGGCCGTCAGCGGTCTGGCTGACCCCAAGGTTTCAAGCCGCCAGCGTTTCAATTCCCGGCGTTCTGGCCCTGCTATCCGGCAGATTTCAGGGTTTCAGTAGAGGCAAAGAACATCGCCTGACTGACTGCCGAACGAACTTGTTCTTCGGTGTAAGGTTTGCCGATCAGGAAGGCGGGTTCTGGCCGTTCGCCCGTCAGCAGAAGTTCGGGAGAGCCTGTGATAAAGATCACCGGCACATCGCCAAGCGTGGCCAACAGATCGTTGACAGCGTCGATCCCGGATGAGTTGTCATCCAGTTTGATATCGGCAAGGATCAAATCCGGCCGTTCCGTCGCGCCCAGCTTGATCGCCTCGGCATGGGTGCGCGCAATGCCGGTGACGTGGTGCCCCATGGCCGTGACGATGCTTTCGATATCCACCGCGATGAACGCTTCGTCTTCGATGATCATCACCGCGCCGCGCATGGATTTTTCCATCTCAGCCGTGGCTTGCTGCACCAAAGCGGAAGCATGCTCAGCCGAGGTCTGCAACACGTCAGCAAGTTCGTCCAGGTCAAAGCCTTCGATCGTGTGCAACAGCAGGGCCTCACGGCTGTCCTTGGTCAGGCCGCTCAGGTGCTTTTGGGCGCGCTGCTCGAGGAACCGATGCGCTTCGAAATTGCTGTCGTCTTCAGCGATAGGGGCACCTGCACTGGACCAGATGACATGAAAGGTCCGAAACAGGGCCGCTCTGGGGCTGATGTTCGTGGGATAGACCGTCTGGTCGGCCAGAATAGCCTCAAGCGTCGCTGCCGCATAGCGATCTCCGGTGGTCTGGTTGCCGGTCAGGGCCCGCGCATACCGCCGCAGAAACGGCAGATTTGCCGCTATGGCGTATGAAACGTCCATTTCGCCGGTCGCCAAGGTCTTGCCACTCGCCATGCTGTGTCCCTTTTATTTTCACATCCACGGAACTAAACGGCAGACCGTGCGTTTGGTTCCGCGATGTCAGGAAATCTTTTCAGGAACGATGATCACCCCGATGCCACGCAAACCCAGCATTCCAGAAACGATATCGTCCAATGTCGCCAAACAGATCGACGAGAACCTGCGACGTATCTACGCGTCGGCGCTGAAAGAAGAAATCCCGGATCACCTGCAAGCGCTTTTGAAGCAGTTGCGTGACAAGGATGCAGCGCTTTGACCGGTTCCGATCCGCGCGACGAATTGATCATCCATCTTCCGGCCTTGCGCGCGTTTGCCGTCAGTCTTACCCGCAACAGAAGCGCCGCGGATGACCTTGTGCAGGAAACAATCCTGCGGGCGTGGTCAAGTTTCGATAGCTTCGCGCCGGGCACCATTCTGCGCGCCTGGTTGTTCACCATTCTGCGCAACGTGTTCTATTCAGACCTGCGAAAGCATCGGCGCGATGTGCAAGACAGCGACGGCATCCATGCGGCCCGCTTGTCGCAGAAGCCTGACCACGACGGCCACCTTGCGATGCGCGACTTTCAGAAAGCGTTTGACAAGCTGATTGATGAACAGCGTGAGGTCCTGGTTTTGGTTGGTGTCTTGGGTTTCTCATATGAAGAAGCGGCGGCGACCATTGGTTGCGCGTTGGGAACCGTGAAAAGCCGGGTGAACCGGGGTCGGGCGCGTCTTGCCGAACACCTTCACTTGAAAGAGGGTGACAGTATCCTGTCGGTTGACACGGTTCAAAGCGCGGCATCGGTGACCCGAAACACGCTGCACGGATAGCGCGCTTTCGGTCCGGGTCACCCTATTTCATGCCGCAGTCGCGCAGGGTGGCCTGGTTCCGGCCACCTGCCTTCATGCGCAGCAGCCCTTGCATGCCCGATCCTGAAGTGACGGAAAGAGCCTTGCTTGGGCGAGATGGCGTTCACGACTGTGCAACGGCAACCGTTGCGCTACCTACTTTGGTGAACCAGCCTGGAGCTTCAAATGATCCTGTATCTCATCACCGCCCTTATCTTCCTCGGCTTGGATGCCGTTATGTTGACCCTTGTGATGAAACCGCTTTTCGTTCGCCATCTGGGTGACGCGATGCGCGACAGTCCGCTGATCGCTCCGGCGGGCATTTTCTACCTGGCTTATGTTGCTGGCTTGGTGTTTCTTGTGTCAGCCCCTGCGCTGCGTCAGGCCGACCCGACGAGTGCGGCTGTGCGCGGGGCGGTGATTGGCGCCATGGCTTATGGCACCTACGAGTTCACCTCGATGACGATCATGAAGGGTTGGTCCGTGGAAATGGTCGCCACAGACACGATCTGGGGCGCGGTGCTGACAAGCTTTGCGGCCTGGGCCGGAGTGATGTTGATGCTGCGGTTTCAACGCTGAGTGATAGGGCAGAGCGGCGGCGATGCTTGATCTGCCTGTAACGCATGGGGGTCTCAGCTTGGGGTTGCCTATACTTTGTCTGTAAACACGTTACTTTACAGAATTCTGCAGGATTTGCGCCCATGCAAGGGGTCGGCAAAAATATGCTAACCCCTTGTTTTCGTTAAATTATGCCAGCTTGCCGTGGCAGTGTTTGAACTTTTCACCTGACCCGCAAGGGCAAGCGTCGTTGCGCGCCGGGTTGCCCCAAGTCGAGGGGTCAGATTCGACGAAGCCCACGGCTGCCGTGATGGCAACAGCGGCAGGTGCTGCGGCGGGTTCGGGGGCCGGCTGTGGTTCAACTGCCGCGCGGGCCGCTTGCTGCTGGGCAACCATTTGCGCCATCATCGCCTGCTGCTCTTCCGTAGTCATCGGGCGGATCAGGCCCAGCTTTTGGGTCACTTCCTGACGCAGCGAGTTCAGCATGGATTCAAACAGCGCAAAGGCCTCGGTCTTGTATTCGTTCAGCGGGTCGCGTTGGGCATAGCCACGAAAGCCCACGACGGTGCGCAGGTGTTCCAGCGTCACAAGGTGTTCGCGCCACTTGGCGTCAATCGTCTGCAACAGCAGTTGCTTTTCGATGGACCGCATGGTGTCGGCCCCGAAGGCCTCCAGCTTGCCAGCCATCAACTTGTCGCTTTCGGCGACCAGACGTTCCAGCATCACAGGTTGGTCAACGCCCTCTTCGGCAGCCCATTTGATGATGGGCAGGTCCATGTTCATCTTTTCGATGACGGCGGCGTACAGGCCGGGGGCGTCCCACTGGTCGGCATAGGATTTTGGCGGCAGGTAGAAGGTCACCAGATCTTCGGCGACCTGATGGCGCATGTCTTGCACAATCTCGCCGAGGTCTTCGGATTGCATGATCTCCAGCCGCTGGCCGAAGATGGCCTTGCGCTGGTCGTTCATCACGTCGTCGAACTTCAAAAGCTGCTTGCGGATGTCGAAGTTGCGGCCTTCGACCTTGGCTTGCGCGCGTTCCAGCGATTTGTTGACCCAAGGGTGAACGATGCTTTCGCCTTCCTTCAGACCCAGGGTCGACAGGACCTTGTCGAGCCGTTCCGACCCGAAGATTCGCATCAGGTCATCTTCCAGCGACAGGAAGAACGACGAGCGGCCCGGGTCGCCCTGACGGCCCGAACGGCCACGCAGCTGGTTGTCGATGCGGCGGGATTCGTGGCGCTCGGTCGCCAGAACGAACAGGCCGCCGGCGGCCAGAACCTTGGCCTTTTCTTCAGCGTGTTCACCTTCAATCTTGGCGCGAACCTCATCGGGGTGCAGGTGCGGATCAGCAGCAATCGCCTCCAGCACTTTCAACTCGACATTGCCGCCAAGCTGAATATCCGTCCCACGACCGGCCATGTTGGTGGCGATGGTCACGGCACTGAACTTGCCGGCATCAGCCACAATCTGCGCCTCGGCCTCGTGCTGGCGGGCGTTCAGGACGTTGTGGGTGATGCCTTCCTTCTTCAGCATGTCCGACAGCGCCTCGGACTTTTCGATCGAGGTGGTGCCGACAAGGATCGGCTGTCCCATTTCATGCGCGGCACGGATCGACTTGACGATGCCTTCGTACTTTTCGCGTGCGGTGCGGAAGACTTGGTCGTGGTCGTCGATGCGCGAGACCGGACGGTTGGTCGGTACTTCAACGACGCCGAGTTTGTAGATTTCCATGAATTCGTCGGCTTCGGTCGTGGCGGTGCCGGTCATGCCTGACAGGCGGCCATAAAGGCGGAAGTAGTTCTGGAAGGTCACGGAGGCCAAAGTCACGTTCTCCGGCTGAACCTTGACGCGTTCCTTGGCTTCTATGGCTTGGTGCAGGCCCTCCGACAGGCGGCGGCCCCGCATCATGCGGCCGGTGAATTCGTCGATCAACATCACCTCGCCATCCTTGACGATGTATTGCTGATCCCGGGTGTAAAGCTTGTGGGCGCGCAGGGCTTGGGTGACATGGTGCACCAGCGTCGTGCTTTCCGGGTCGTACAGGGATTGGCCATCCGGCAGCAGGCCAGCAGCCGACAAGCGCTGTTCGATGAACTCGTTGCCTTCTTCGGTATAGGTGGCCGAGCGGGTCTTTTCATCCAGCTTGAAATGCTCGGCGGTCAGTTCCGGGATCAGGTCGTCAATCTTCTGGTACAGATCGCTGCGGTCTTGCGACGGGCCGGAAATGATCAGCGGCGTACGGGCTTCGTCGATCAGAATCGAGTCAACCTCGTCAACGATGGCGAAGTTGTGGCCACGCTGGGCCATCTCGGCAATCGAGCCCTTCATGTTGTCGCGCAGATAGTCAAAGCCCAACTCGTTGTTGGTGGCATAGGTAATGTCGGCGCGGTAGGCCACCATCTTTTCGGCATCGGACTGAAAGGGATAGACGACACCGGTGGTCAGGCCCAAAGCCGCATAGACCTTGCCCATCCACGCCGCGTCGCGCTTGGCCAGGTAGTCGTTGACGGTGACGACATGCACGCCTTTGCCGGACAACGCGTTCAGATAGGCCGGGAAGGTGGCAACCAGCGTCTTGCCCTCTCCCGTGCGCATTTCGGCGATGTTGCCCTGATGCAGGAAGATGCCGCCCATAAGCTGCACATCGAAGGCCCGCAGACCCAAGGCGCGGCGCGCCGCCTCACGGCAGTTGGCAAAGGCTTCCGGCAGCACGGCATCAAGACTTTCGCCGCCTTCCTGCACGCGCTTCTTCAGTTCGACGGTTTTGGCAATGATGCCCTCATCGCTGAGCGCGGCATATTCCGGCTCCAAAGCGCTGATCTTCGCCACCAGGGGGCGAACTGTTTTAACCGCGCGGTCGTTGGGGGTGCCAAAGACTTTCCGTGCAAGCGTTCCAAGACCCAGCATCATCACTCCGCCCGACCAAATCCAATTCCGCCAGCAGGTGCTGACACGCTCGTGTGAGGCTTGGCCTTGCCCGCACCCATGTCACCCAATAGAAGAGCCGGGCAGGTTGGCCACCCTAAGCCCGGACTGATCGAAAGGGACGTGTGCGATTTAAGGTCTGGCCGTGCCATAGTCAACGCTGCGCGAGGCCGCAGCCCCATCAGGAGCGTGTGAGATGTCGAAACTATACGGGTTCTGTGCCGCATTGGCACTTTCCGCGGTGCTGGCGGTGCCCGTTCGGGCCGAGGCTCCGACGGCGGCTACAGTTCTGGCCACGGTGGGCGGCGTGAACATTACGCTCGGTGACCTCATCGTGACGCGGGATGCGCTGCCGGACCAATACAAGGCCTTGCCCGATGACCAACTGTTCAAGGGCATCCTTGACCAGTTGGTGCAGCAAGAAGCGCTGAAGCAGTCGATGGGCGAGACGCTGTCGAAAAGGGATACGATGGCACTGGATGGCCTGAAGCGCAGCTATCTGGCGAACGAAGCCATGATAGGCGGCGTCAAGGATGCCACCTCGGACGCGACGATCCAGAAGGCTTATGACGCCAAGTACACGGGCATGGCACCGGAACTGGAATACCACGCCGCGCATATTCTGGTGGACTCGGAAGACAAGGCCAAGGCGATCCTGGCCGAGATTGAAGGCGGCAAGGCTTTCGCGGATGAGGCCAAGGCCAATTCCAAGGATGGCTCAGCCGCGAATGGCGGTGATCTGGGCTGGTTCGGTGTCGGTGCCATGGTCAAACCGTTCGAAGACGCGGTTGTGGCGGCGCCGCTTGGCAAGGTCGTCGGCCCGATCAAGACTGACTTTGGCTGGCACCTGATTCTGGTGTCTGAAACCCGCAACAAGGCCGCCCCGGCTTTGGCCGATGTGCATGACCAGATCGCGTCCGAGGTGCAAAAGGCCGCCATCGCAGACTTCATCAAATCTGTCACCGACAAGGCCACGATCACCCGCGCTGATACGGCGGGCATTGACCCGGCGTTGATCAAAGACGTTACTCTGTTGGACAAGTAAGCGAGGACGCCATGGGCAAGACTGATTGGAAAGCTGAAGCAAAGGCCTTGAAGAAAGAGCTGAAGGCGTTGCGGGCGGGTGCTGAACCCGCAACGGCTGCCCCGGCCAAGAAAGCCAAGCCGGTCTCGCCCCTGGCCCCCTTGCAGTTCCCCGACCTGCCCCTGATCCGCGGCGTCGAATTCGCCGCGGTCGAGGTCGGGGTGCGCTATCAGAACCGCAAAGACGTGATGCTGGTCCGTCTGGCCCCCGGAACGGCAATGACCGGGGTCTTCACACGGTCCACCACAAGGTCGGCCTGTGTGCGCGACTGTCAGGCCAAGATGGCGATGAAGGTGCCGGCGGATGTCGGGGCGGCGATCATCGTGAACTCTGGCAACTCCAACGCCTTCACCGGTGCCGTGGGCGAAGCCTCTGTCGCGGCGATCACCGAGGGCGTTGCGGCAGCGCTTGACCTGCCCGCCTCTCGTGTGTTCTCATCATCGACCGGGGTGATTGGCGAGCCTTTGCCGCATGACCGCATCCTCACCGCCATTCCGGCCCTGCAAGCGGCCTTGCGCGAAGATGCCATCGAAATGGCGGCGCAAGCCCTGATGACCACTGACACCTTCGCCAAGGGCGCTGCGGCCACCGTCGAAGGCGATGGCGGGATGATCCACATCGCAGGCATCGCCAAAGGCTCGGGCATGATTGCGCCGGATATGGCAACCATGCTGGTCTATATCTTCACCGACGCCAAGATCCCGGCGGCGACGCTGCAAAAGCTTTTGTCGCGCAACACCGATGCCACCTTCAATTCCATCACCGTCGACAGCGACACCTCAACCTCTGACACGCTGCTGCTGGCCGCAACCGGCCAGTCTGACGCGGCACCCCTGAAAGGTGCCACGCTGAAGGCGTTTGAGGCCGCCCTGTCGCAAGTGATGCTGGACCTTGCCCATCAGGTGATCCGTGACGGCGAGGGTGCCACCAAGTTCGTCGAGGTCAATGTCACCGGTGCCACCTCCAATGCCGATGCCCACAAAGTTGCCTTGGCCATCGCCAATTCGCCCTTGGTCAAGACCGCCGTGGCGGGCCAAGACCCGAACTGGGGCCGCGTCGTCGCCGCCATCGGCAAGTCCGGGGCTGAGGCCGACCGGGACAAGCTGTCGATCCGCTTTGGCACGATCCTTGTCGCCGAAAAAGGTTGGCGCAATCCCAAGTACCGCGAAGAAGACGGCGCAGCCTATATGCAACGGCCCGAACTGGTGATCTCGGTCGACATGGGCCTTGGCCGCGGCAAGCGCAAAGTCTGGACCTGCGACCTGACCAACCGCTACATCGAGATCAACGCTGATTACCGGTCCTGATTCGTCGATGAAGTTCGTCCTCGTCTCTGCCGTCGCCCTGATCGACCCCGAGGGCCGCGTGCTTCTGGCACAGCGTCCGCCGGGCAAGTCGATGGCTGGCCTGTGGGAATTCCCTGGTGGCAAGGTCGAACCCGGTGAAACCCCCGAAGCTGCCCTGATTCGGGAGTTGCAGGAAGAACTTGGCATCAACACCTGGAAAAGCTGCCTTGCGCCACTGACCTTCGCCAGCCACGCCTACGATACGTTTCACCTGCTGATGCCCCTGTTCGCCTGCCGCCGCTGGGAGGGCATCGCCACCCCGCGTGAGGGACAGACGCTGGCGTGGGTCAAGCCGGAACGGTTCCGGGACTACCCTATGCCGCCAGCCGATGTGCCGCTGATTCCCATCCTTCGCGATTGGCTTTGACCGTGAAATCCTGTGCTGGCTGGAATAGGTCAACTTTTGTCGATAAAATATCCTTCCGGATAGGGTAGTTTTTCCACTTCGTCGGTATCTTAATCACTCCTTTACACATATCGTTCTAAAAAAATGACATAATGCGCAGGAGGCGTCTCATGATCAGGACCATATCCATCGGTAGCAGTGTGTTCATTCAGGGCACGTTCGTACGTGACCTTAGCGACGGCCAGATTGCAGTGCGTGTCTTCAGCGGCACTTATGTCGGTCGTCCCATCGAATCTTATAAGGCCCCTGAACTGGCAAACGCCTGAACTTGCAATTGCCAAGGGTGTGCTGACCCGCGTACTTCACCCGTATCGTTTCGTGGAGCCAACCAAAGACAAAGGCCGGGCAATTGCCCGGCCTATTTTGTTATCCAAGGTCTGATCAGGCCAGCGTGCGCTGGATTTCCTGACGTTCGAAGATTTCGATAACGTCGCCAGCCCGCATGTCTTCGTAACGCTCAAAGGCCATACCGCATTCCTGACCCATCGGGACGTCCTTGACCTCGTCCTTGAAGCGCTTGAGCGTCTTGAGCGTGCCTTCGTGAATAACCACGTTATCGCGCAGCAAACGCACGCCAGCCGAACGGCGTGCAACGCCCTCCGTAACCAAACAACCAGCAACGTTGCCGATGTTGGTGATCTTGAACACCTCTTTGATCGTCGCGTAACCGATGAAGGTTTCGCGAATCTCGGCTTTAAGCAAGCCAGAGGCGGCTTTCTTGATGTCATCCACCAGATCATAGATGATCGAATAGTACCGCAGCTCGACGCCCTTCTGGGTCGCCGACGCACGGGCCATCGCATTGGCGCGGACGTTGAAGCCGATGATCGGGGCCTTGCTGGCTTCGGCCAGGCTGACGTCGCTGTCGGTGATGGCACCAACACCCGAATGCAGCACGCGGACGCGCACCTCGTCGTTGCCGACCTTCTCCAACGCCTGAACAATCGCTTCGGCAGAGCCTTGAACGTCGGCCTTAACGATAATCGGCAATTCCGCAACCGATTGGTCAGCCTTGGCTTTCGCCATAAGCTGTTCCAGCGTGGTTGCGGCCCCAACGGCTGCGCGCTTGTCCTTCGTCGCCTTCTCACGATAGTCGGCGATTTCACGGGCTTGCGCTTCGGTATCCACGACGTTCAGCGTGTCACCAGCGCGCGGAGTCCCCGAAAGGCCCAGCACTTCAACCGGAACTGACGGGCCGGCTTCGGCGATCGTCTCACCCTTGTCGTTGATCAGCGCGCGGACTTTGCCCCACTGCTCGCCCACGACAAAGATATCGCCTTTCTTGAGCGTGCCATTCTGCACCAGAACCGTCGCCACGGGACCACGACCCGAATCGAGCTTGGCTTCGATCACGGCGCCAGAGGCCTGACGGTTCGGGTTTGACCGCAGTTCCAGAATTTCGGCCTGAAGCGAGATCGCTTCAAGCAGTTGATCCAGACCCTTGCCGGTCTTGGCCGAAACCTCAACGTCTTGCACGTCGCCAGACATTTCTTCCACGACGATGTCATGTTGCAGAAGGTCGGTCCGGACTTTTTGCGGGTTCGCCTCATACTTGTCGATCTTGTTGATCGCCACAATGATCGGAACCTTCGCGGCTTTGGCGTGCGCGATGGCTTCAATCGTCTGCGGCATCACGGCGTCATCAGCGGCAACCACCAGGATAACGATGTCCGTCACATGAGCGCCACGTGAGCGCATCGAGGTGAAAGCGGCGTGGCCGGGCGTATCTAGGAAAGTCACCAGCTGGCCGTTCGGGGTTTTTACCTGATAGGCACCGATGTGCTGGGTGATGCCACCAGCCTCGCCAGACACGACATTCGCATGACGAATGGCGTCCAGAAGCGAGGTTTTGCCGTGATCGACGTGACCCATGATCGTGACGATCGGCGGGCGGCTGACGAGGTCTTCGGACTTGTCCTTGACCGTATCAATCGCCTGTTCCACGTCAGCATCGGTGACACGCACAGCGCGGTGGCCAAATTCTTCGATCACCAGTTCCGCCGTGTCCGCATCAATCGCCTGGTTCATCGTAACCATCATGCCCATTTTCATGAGCGACTTCACAACGTCAGCGCCACGTTCCGCCATGCGGTTCGCGAGTTCAGACACCACAATGGTTTCCGGCAGCTGCACATCGCGCACCTGCTTTTCGGGCTTCAGACCCAGACCCAGCGCCTTCTGGCGGGCCTTTTCCTGCTTGCGTTTCATCGCAGCCAAGCTGCGCTGACGGCCGCCTTCATCTGCAACGGCGTCAGACAGGGTCAGCTTGCCAGCGCGGCGGCCTTCTTCACCCTTGGCCTTGTTGGCGGCACGTTCGCGGTCTTCCCGCTCCCGGTCCGTACGGCGGGGCGGCAGGCCGGGCTTGGCCGAGGCCGGACCACGTGACACCGCGTCATCCTGCGGCGCAGCCGGAGCCGGGCGGCCAGCCGGAGCGCGCGATGCCGGGGCAGTGCTGCTGTCGTTGCGCGGCGCAGACCGAGTATGCGAAGCTGCCGGAGCCTTCTTGGCTTCCTCAACGGCTTTGGCGGCAGCTTCAGCTGCAGCCTTTACGGCGGCTTCCTCATCAGCCTTGGCTTTGGCAGCAGCCTCGGCAGCGCGCAGTTCGCGCTCTTTGGCCTCATTCTCTTCGCGCTTGCGCTGGCGTTCTTCTTCACGCGACCGTTCGTCTTCGGCGCGCTTGGCGGCATCCTCGGCCTCACGCGCCTTGGCGGCACGCAGGGCGGAAAGGCGCCGTTCCATCTCGGCATCGGAAATCCCGGCCGGGCGCTTGGACGGATCGCCCAAACGCGGTGAGGTCGCCACAGCGGCCCCTGTACCTGGCGTGGGCACGGGGCCTTTGTTCGGCACCACCGTCAGCTTGCGCTTGACCTCGACCACGACGCTTTTCGTGCGGCCATGCGAGAAGCTTTGCTTCACCTGACCGGAACGAGGTGCG
>JAYSQA010000172.1:0-4539 GCA_043721775.1 Rhodobacterales bacterium | reverse complement strand
GGGCTTTGCGGCACTTGCGGCCCAAGCCGAGCAGACGACGCAACAGAACCCGTTCAGCGGCCATATGTTTGTGTTCCGCGGGCGGCAGGGCGATCTGATAAAGATCATCTGGTGGGATGGGCAAGGTGCTTGCCTGTTCTCCAAGCGGCTGGAGAGGGGCCGGTTCGTCTGGCCTTCGGCAAAGGACGGCAAGATAGCCCTGACCCCGGCTCAGCTGGCGATGCTGCTGGAAGGCATTGACTGGCGGTTGCCGCAGCGCAGCTGGCGGCCTTTGACAGCAGGATAAATTGAGCGGTTTTGCGGTTTTGGGATTCCCGTAAAAGGCTTGTTTTGCTATAGTTTCGCCATGCTGGATGTCACCAAATCGCTGCCGGAAGACCCCGCAGAATTGCGGGCGTTCACAGCGCTTTTGCTGGCCGAAGTGAAGTCGCAGGCGGTTCTGATCGCGAAGCTGCGGCACCAGTTGGCAGGCCAGCGCGCCCATCGGTTTGGGCCGTCGTCCGAGACATCCGAGCAGTTGCAACTGGCGCTGGAGATGAGCGAGATCGCCATTGCCGCTCTGACCGCCAGGCTGCGCCTGCCCGATGATACCCCCGCCGACAAGCCGAAGCGCAAGCCGATCCCGGATCACATTCCGCGTGTGGAGGTCGAACTTGTACCGGGCGGCACAGAGTGTGCCCAGTGCGGCGGCAAGCTGCGCCGGTTGGGTGAGGATGTGACCGAGGAACTGGAATACGTCCCCGGCCGCTTCATCGTGAACCGCATCGTTCGGCCCATGGCCTGCTCAGGCTGCGATTGCTTCACACAGGCACCGTTGCCAAGCCGCCCGATTGAGCGTGGCAGGCCGGGACCGGGGCTGCTGGCCCATGTGCCCCCTTTCAACGATGCAAAGCATCGTCTGCCGGGCAACGGGTCAACAAATATGCTGACCACTTGCCGCTCTACCGCCAAAGTCAGATCTTCGAGCGCGAGGGTCTCGATCTGGATGGCTCGACGCTGGCCGATTGGGTGGTCCAGTCCACCGCCCTGCTGGCACCGCTGGCCGATGCCATCAGGCGGCAGTGCTGGCGGGTCAGGCGATCTTCGCCGACGACACTCCGGTCGCGATGCTGGCCCGCCGTCTTCCTGAGGGGGGGCACCGGCAAGACCCAGACGGCACGGCTTTGGGCTTACGGGCGCGATGAGCGCACTTGGGGCAGCACCATTCCACCCGCCAGCCTCGCCATGGATCTCGGACCAATGGCGACTCCATGGCTCGATATCGCTTCTCGTCAGACCGCAAAGGCGAACACCCAAAGGACCACCTGTCCGGATATACCGGCTGGATGCATGCCGACGGCTATGCCGGGTTCGAGGATTTGTATCGCAATGGCGATATCCGCGAGGTCGCCTGCATGGCCCATGTCCGGCGCAAGTTCGCCCGCGTGCACAAGGCCCAAGGATCGGCCGCAGCCTTCGAGGCCATCCGGCGGATCGCCCAGCTTTACGCGGTCGAAAAGGCGGCGCGAGGATTGCCTCCGGACCAGCGGGCCGAGATCCGGCAGGCCGACGCCAGACCGGTCTTCGATGATCTTGAAGTCTGGCTGAACGCTCAACTGCCCGGAGTATCGGGAAAATCTCCGCTGGCCGCAGTCACGCGAAACACGCCGTCGTGGCTGTGATCCCGGGCAGGGCAGTTCAGGGCGGGGCAGGGCGAGGTCAGGTCAGGGCGATGTCGTCGAACGCCGCCTCCAGCGTCGTCACCCGGTCTACCGAAAGCCCGAACTGCCAAAAGCCCGAACGGCTGGCGGAGGCCCCCAATGAGGTGTGGTCCTGGGACATCACCAAACTGTGGGGGCCGGTGAAATGGCCCTGCTTCGTATCCCTAGGTCATTCGCGACATCTGCATGCGTATTTCGCAAGAGTTGGCCGCGTGGTCAGTTGGCGCGTGGTCGGTTGGCGCGTCGGGCATGCGGAAAGTGCCCTTGAATTCAAAGCACTCTTCCAGGACGCGATGGCAAAACACGCCGTGCCGCCAGATCAGCTGACGCTGCATGCAGATCACGGCACCCCGATGAAGGCAAAGGCGACGGCTCTGATGCCGACCGATCCCGGCGAGGTCAAATCCCATGGCAGGCCGCATACCTCGAATGACACCATGGTCCCGAAAGCCCCCTGCAAGACCCTGAAGTATCCGCCGGAGTTCCCCAATCGGTTCCAAACCATCGACGAAGCCCGCACATTCTGCCGACGGCTCGCAGCCTGACACAACCAAGAACACCATCACGCAGGCACCCTGCTGATGCCGCCCGGCCAGATCCCCTTCGGGCAGGCCGACGCCCGCTGCGCCGCCCGCCAGACCGCGCTTGACGCAGCGTTTCTCAGCCCACCCGAGCGGTTCGTCCGCCAACCGCCAAAACCGCCACTGGTCCCGACCGCCGTCCGGATCAACCCACCGAAGAACACGCAAGTCATCCAAGCCTGAACGCAAACCCCGAATGTCTCAAAGTCGTTGGCACGTTCCGGTTGGCGCAGCGACATGGACTGTATATAGCGATCCCAGTCTGGCGCCCTGAGGGGGAAACATGATTCCGACACCCTATTACTTGATCGACGAGGCGAGCCTTCTGCAGAATATGCAAAAGGTCGCTCGCCTGTGTACCCTGTCGGGTGCCAAGGCGCTTCTGGCGCTGAAATGTTTCGCCACGTGGTCGGCCTTTCCTATCCTGAAACCCTTTATGGACGGCACCACATCTTCGTCGCTGTTCGAACTGCGGTTGGGCCGCGATAAGTTCGGCAAGGAGAGCCATGCCTATTCGGTTGCGTGGTCTGATGCCGAAATCGATGCGGCCGTGAGCGCGGCGGATAAGATCATCTTCAACAGCATTGGTCAGTTGATCCGGTTTGAGGCGCAATCGGCCGCCATTCAACGCGGTCTGCGCCTGAACCCGCGTTTTTCCACCGCAAGTTTTGACCTAGCCGACCCGGCTCGCCCCTTCTCGCGCCTTGGTGAGTGGGACGTGGAAAAAATTCTGGCCGTGATCGGAAAAATCTCCGGAGTGATGATCCACTACAATTGCGAAAATAACGATTTCGATTTGTTCAATCAGCAACTTACTCGTATCGAGACCGAGTTCGCGCCGGTGCTGGAAAAGTTGCAGTGGGTGTCGCTTGGGGGCGGTATTCATTTCACTGGCGAAGGCTACCCGCTTGAGGCGCTGGCGGCACGGTTGAAGTCTTTTTCTGAACGCTTCGATGTGCAGGTTTATCTGGAACCGGGCGAGGCCGCGATCACATGCTCCACCTCGCTGGAGGTAAGCGTGCTCGACATACTCGACAACGGCAAGCAACTGGCCATCGTGGATTCGAGCATCGAGGCGCATATGCTTGACCTGCTGATCTACCGCGAAAGCGCGAAACTGCCGCAGACAGGCCCGCATGCCTATCAGATCTGCGGCAAATCCTGCCTTGCGGGCGATATCTTCGGCGAGGCACGTTTTCCTGCGCCACTTGCTGTTGGTGACCGCATTTCAATCGCGGATGCCGCAGGCTATACCATGGTAAAGAAAAACTGGTTCAACGGTGTCAACATGCCCGCCATTGCTATTCGACGGACGAATGGCGCTGTTGATCTCATCCGTAGCTTCACCTACGAGGAATTTGTCTCGTCGCTGTCATAAGCGTCGATACCGTCATTTCCGGGTCTGAAAAACTTCCACCTCCTGCCCTATCGAAAAGGCGACAGCACTATGAAACGTACCGTACTTATCATCGGCGCTGGTGGGGTGGCGCACGTCGTCGCCCATAAATGCGCGCAGAACAATGACGTTTTGGGTGATCTGCATATCGCATCGCGCACGATTTCAAAATGCCATGCCATTATCGCCTCGGTGCATGAAAAGAGCGCGATGAATGTGCCGGGGACGTTTGCCGCGCATGCCGTGGATGCGATGGACAGCGCCGCTGTTTCCGCGCTGATCCGCCATACCGGCGCGGAAATCGTGATTAACGTCGGCACTCCCTTCGTGAACATGACGGTGCTCGATGCCTGTCTTGAAACCGGTGCCGCCTATATCGACACTGCCATCCACGAAGACCCGACAAAGGTTTGTGAAGCGCCGCCGTGGTACGGTAATTACGAATGGAAACGGCGGGATCTTTGCGCGCTCAAAGGCGTCACCGCCATTCTGGGCGCAGGGTTTGATCCGGGTGTGGTCAATGCTTTCGCCCGCTTTGCCATTGACACCTACATGGATTCGGTCACCTCCATCGATATCGTCGATATTAACGCGGGGTCGCACGGGCGGTATTTTGCCACCAATTTCGACCCGGAAATCAACTTTCGCGAATTTACCGGCACTGTCTATTCGTGGCAGAGCGGCAGGTGGCAAGAGAATGAGATGTTCGAGGTCGGCAAGGACTGGGATTTACCGGTGGTGGGAACCCACCGCGCCTATCTGTCGGGCCATGATGAGATACATTCGCTGTCAGCCAATTATCCCGATGCTGATGTGCGCTTCTGGATGGGCTTTGACGCGCATTACATAAACGTCTTCACGG
>JAYSQA010000171.1:0-4442 GCA_043721775.1 Rhodobacterales bacterium | reverse complement strand
GCCACGAAGGTCTCGCGCGGCAAATGGTTCAGTGTGCCGTAGTGCGGGCGCATCCAATCGCCGGGAAAACGATCCCCCGGATCGTTTTCTGATCCGGCTCTTACCTCTCCCCCGGCAGGGTTCAGGTCGGGCGCCAGTTCGTGCAGCAGGGTCTGGTAAAACATTGGTGTCTCCGACGGTCCGGGCGCGCAGGATTGCGGACCCTTCTATGCAAGCAAGCCCCGCCATCGCGGGGCCTTGGTCGGCGTGGACTTGGGTCACTTGGCGTGTTCGCCTTCGCTGAAGGCGCTTTCGGTGATCTGGCGCAGCAGGCTCGCGTAGTGGTTCAGGGTGCCGACATCGCCCCAGTTGATCGCGTCGGGGTCGGTGTCGAAGTGGTCGCCGCTGAGCGTCTTGCTGCGCGCCAGCATCCCGTCGATCTCGCGCTTGGCGGCGAGGAAGGCGTTCAGGGCTTTGTCGTTCGGGGCGGTGGCGCGGCGGGTGGTCAATGCAGTCATGGTTCCATCTTCCTGGTTATTCGGGGTGCAGGCTGTATCGCGCCTACAATCACGTTCGCTCGGACGTCGACCTTGATCAACAAAAAAACAAGCAATATCATTGCTTTGATTACACAAAGGCGCAGCTATGAACGGCATGAGCGAACGCGAATATTCCACCCATTCCGAGATGTCACGCGGGGCTGTCCAGAACGCCAAACGCGGCGGCAGGCTGGTGTTCTATGCCGACGGTTCAATCAACGCGGCCGCATCGGATGTGCGCCGGACGGAGATGACCGATCCTGATCAGCAGCGCCGCTCGCTTGGAGGCGATGCGGCCATGCCGACCGGCGGCAGCGGCGGGACCGAAAGCTATCTCAAAGCCCGCACCGCGCTGACGGTCTATCAGGCGCAGGAGCGCCAACTGGCGATCCAGAAAAAGAAGGGCACGCTGGTCGACCGTGCACGCGCTGAGGCGTTGGTGTTCCGTTTGGCGCGGCAGAAGCGCGATGTCTGGGTCACATGGCCTGCCCGCGTGGCGGCGATGATGGCAGCACAAGTGGCAGCAGACGTCGAAAAGCAATCGGGCAAACCGTTAGTGATCGAGGCCGCGACAATGCAGAGGGTGCTGGAAGCCCATGTAAGAGAACAGCTTGAAGCTTTGGCCGACCTCAGGGTTTCTCTTGGATGAAAGTGCCCTTGAGAACGGTGTTGACCTGAGCGTTAACGGTGCCGAGGGACAGAAGGCCACGGGTTCGACCAAGATGGCCAGCAGGCCAGCATCGGTGACCACCAGCGTGGTGCCGTGGCCGTCGCCGGCTTCCCGCCCGTGCGGTTCGCCCCGGCGCAGGTTACCTGAAAGCCCGCACCGCGCTGACTGTCTACCAAGCGGGGGAACGTTAACTGGCGATTCAAAAGAAGAAGGGCACGCTCATCGGCCGGGCGCGCGCGCTGAGGCGCTGGTGTTCCGCCTTGCGCGGCAGGAACGTGTTCGCGAAACACTGACTGATACCAAAGCGCGCGGATGGTGACTCGTTTTGGGATTCCCAAAACGTCAGGGATTTGATTCAACATGGCAAACGGAGGAGGTTTGCCATGGCTGGGGCTCGGTTGCGCAACGATTTTGACGGCGGTATGGTCCGCGCGGTTGCTAAAACGGCGAAGGATGGGCCGCAGGTTCGCCGACTTCTGGCGCTGGCGGCGCGGATTGGCGGGGTGACGTTGCAGATCGTTCGCGACCCGGTGCTGCTGTTTAACGCCTCCGGCTCGGCGGGCCTTGTCAACCGCAAGGCTCCCGGTCCGGTGCCGATCCTTGATGACACGCCCCGCCTGGCGCTGGCCCCGCCTGGCGCTCGCGCAGAGGGTCGAGCAGGGACCGACACCGGACCTTCATGGTGTGGTGCGCTGGCGTATCATCGATCTCTGCCAGTGGATATTGACGGAATTCCAACTCGTTGTTACCCGGCAAGCCCTGAGCCGGGAACTGCGCCGCATGGGCTACCGCAAGCTCTCGGCCCGTCCGCGTCACCACGCGCAGGCGGCAGGTGCGATTGCGGATTTTAAAAAACCTTCCCGGCACGGTTTGAGGCCATCGCGCAAGAAAAAGGCATCCCCCCCGGCAGGATAGAGGTGTGGTTTGCTGTTGAGGCCCGTGTTGGTCAGAAGAACAAGATCACCCGGCGATGGGCCAAGCGCGGCACCCGCCCGTCCGCCCCGCAGGATCAGCGTACCGCCTCCACTTACATCTTTGGCGCGATCTGCCCGAAAGACGGAAAGGGCGCAGGGCATTCGGCGGGAAAACTGTCCCCCGGACAGTTTTCTGATCCGCTTAACTCTGCCACGATGCAACACGCAGGCGATGACCCTGCATCTGGCCGAGATATCCGGCATGGTTGCGCCCGGGCGGCATGCCCTGCTGTTGCCCGGTCAGGCAGACTGGCACTTGTCGCATCACCTGGTCGTGCCCGAAAACGTCACTCTCCTGCCGCTGCCGCCCAAATGCCCTGAACTCAATCCGGTCGAGAATATCTGGCAGTTCATGCGCGACAACTGGCTGTCAAACCGCATCTTCACCGACCACAACGACATCACCGAGCATTGTTGCAAAGCCTAGAACCGCCTCACAGACAGCCCGTCCCGCATCACTTCCATCGGAATGCGCCATTGGATCCATGGGTTGTGATCAATGGGCCTTGGTATCATAGCCAGAATAGCACGATGGCGGCTAGGGTCAGGACCCATAAGTTGGCTTTACAGTCTGTGCGCGGCGTGATTCACTTTCCCAAAAAGGGGAGGTGTCATGAGCGCAGCTTTCGCGTCTGAAGCCTTACTTTCCGAAGCCTAGGGGCAAGCCCCGGGTCGATGACTGGAAGGTCCTGAGTGGAATAATATACATACAACGCAATGGGTTGATCTGGAAAGATGCGCCGCTCGACTATGGCCCGCCCGAGACGCTTTATAACCGGTGGAAGCGCTGGAGCCGGATGGGCGTGTTCGCCACGATCATGACCGAACTCGCGGCGCAGGCGCAAAAGGTCGAGAAGGTAATGATTGATGCGACCCATCTGAAGGCGCACCGCACGGCCTCAAGTCTGGGCCGTAAAAAAGGGGGTGCGGTGTCGAACGGGGGCGGCTGATCGGGCGAACCAAGGGTGGGCTGATCTCGAAACTGCATGTCGTCACCGATGCGAAAGGTCGCCCGATCCGCATGTTTCTGTCGGCAGGTCAGACCAGCGATTACATTGGGGCACGCGCGCTTCTATCGTCGATCCCACAGGCCGGAGCCCTGCTGGCTGACCGTGGCTACGATGCAGATTTGTTCCGTAACGCCCTGATAGAACGAGGAATATCCCCCTGCATCCCATCGCGCAAAGGTCGTCTTGTCCATATTCCGCACGATGCCGCACTCTACCGTTTGCGCCACAGGATCGGAAACATGTTTGCCCGCCTCAAGGATTGGCGGCGTATCGCCACCCGCTACGACAGATGCCCCATCCTGTTCCTCTCAGCCTGCGCCCTGGCTGCAACCGTCATGTTCTGGTTGTGACTCCTGACCCTAGAGCGCAGGCTGACATGAAGATGTCGGCACATCGGTCGTAACGGGTTAAGCCGTAACGCTGCCTTCCTGCTGCCCCTGAGGGACAGTGGTGCAAAGTTTCTTGCCGTCGACATGCCCGAAGCCAATGACCTGACGGTGGGCATAATAGCACTGGTGGCTCAGTCCGAGCGCGAAGCGATCTCACGGCGGACCAAGGAGGCGCCGGCCGTGGCCAAGGCGCGTGGTGTTAAGCGGGGCAACCCGAATGGGGCGGCAGTGTTGCGGCGCGCTGGCAAGGGCGCTGTGGCACTCGGGGCGGTTGTTGGGCGCAATGCCCAGCAGCACGCAGCCGACCTGGCGGAGGTTGTCGCGGACATCCGCGCCACCGGGGCGACCAGTCTGCGGGCGATGGCTGACGCGCTGATGCAATGGGGAATGCTGACGCGGCGGGGCGGGAAGTGGCAGGTGTCGAATGTGCCGAATTTGTTGGGGAGGTTGCTGAAGTCCGAGACACAAACAACCTGCCGACGAGCATGGGCCTCGCACTCCTGAACGCCGCGGCAGCAGACGCCTGGCTGGTGACCCGGCTGATCAGATCGGGCGATACCGTCAGATTGTTCAATCCCGGATGATCAAATATCCCCTGACTGACGGCGGCTTGCCAAATATCACAATGCCACCCGCATTCTCGACCGGGCGGATTGGGCAAAGGCGTCGAGCACCGCCATGTTCGCGACCGCATCCGCCGCCACATAGGGCATTGGGCCGTTGTGCAGGACCGCGTCGGCAAACGCCTCGACCATCAGCTGATATTGATCGACCGGCGGCAGGCGTTCCTCGCGCCGCGATCCCGTGGCGTCCGACACGATGATCAGCGCTTCGGAAACGCGGTCCGCCAGCCCCGGAAGGATGCCGCGCGGCAGGTCGAT
>JAYSQA010000170.1:0-2533 GCA_043721775.1 Rhodobacterales bacterium | reverse complement strand
GTCTCGTCATGGTCATCTCCTCGCTCGCAGCATCTTCCTGCTGTTGCGCGGAAAATCCACCTATCCCGGCTGTTCGGATTTCCGGAACCACCTCTAGGGCTACGACAGCGCCGAGTTGCGACAGGCCTGCGTCACCCCGCATGTCGCCCGGAAAGCCCGCCACTCCGCCATCGACGCCCGCACCACCCGACACGCCCTGTCGCAGAAACGCCGCAAGAAGATCGGGGAACCCTTCGGTTGGGTCAAGACTATCGGCGGCATGGCCCAGACGGTGCTGCGCGGCACCGAACGCGTCCGCGCCCGCTTCGCCCCGACAATGGTGGCCAGCAATCTGGCAAAACTGCGCCGGCTGCTGGCCGATTGAAGGGGGCGAATGCCCGACCAGCAAAAACGGCAGGGCAGAGAAAACCCGCCTCAGACCCACCCGCATGGGAAACCGTTCTGCCCGACAGACCTCTTCAGCAGGCTGTTAAAGGGTGGAGTTCATGGCGCCGCCGTCCAGAAGGATGTTCTGTCCAACGATATAGCCTGCGTGCTGGCTGCACAGAAAGGCGCAGGTGGCGCCAAATTCGGCGGCGGTGCCGTAACGGCGGGCCGGGATGGTGGCGCAGCGCTCGGCGCGGGCTTCTGCCATCGAGATGCCACGGGCTTTGACCATGGCGCAGTCGAGTGCCGTGGCGCGGTCGGTGTCGTGGATGCCGGGCAAGAGGTTGTTGATCGTTACCCCCTGCGGTGCGACTTGCCGGGCGGTGCCTGCAACAAAGCCGGTCAGGCCCGCGCGGGCCGCGTTCGACAGGCCAAGGGCCGCGATGGGCGCTTTGACCGACTGGCTGGTGATGTTGATCACCCGGCCCCAGCCGCGCTCCATCATCCCCGGCATCAGTGCTGTCATCAGGGCGATGGGGGTCAGCATGTTGGCCTCGATCGCTTTCAGGTAATCGGCCTTCACCCAGGTTTCCCACGACCCCGGCGGCGGGCCGCCTGCGTTGGTGACAAGAATATCCACCGAACCTGCCGCCGCCAGCACTGCCGCCAGCCCTTCGTGGGTTGTCACATCGGCGGCCACCGTGGTGACCGTAACGCCGTAGCGGCGCAGGGCCGCCGCCGTGGCCTCCAGCGCGTCGCCCCCGCGGGCGTTGATCACCAGATCAACCCCCGCCTCTGCCAAAGCCACGGCACAACCGCGCCCCAGTCCCTTGGATGCCGCCGTCACCAGCGCCCGCTTGCCTTTGATCCCCAAGTCCATCAACCGCTCCATCATTCGCTTCATCGTTTCCAAATGCCGCAGCTTTGCCACAACGTGAACCCTTTGTTGACGTTTCCGCCTGCGATTGCTAGCGCAGAACACGCGTGCCCACTGAATGTGATCCCGGAGCCTGACATGGCCCTTTCCGCCCCCACTTCGCTTTCATCCGCCAGCCTGGACCAGCCCGCCACCCCGGGCTATGCCTGTCAGGTCTTTGCGGCCGAGGATATCTATGTGGCGCAGGGCGCCAATCAGGGCGACGGGCTGACCGGCCCGGATGAAGTTTGCGCCGGGGATATCTATGCCCTGTCCCATCAGGCGCGGCCCTTGCGATTGGTGTTGCGCAAGCCCGAGGGCGGCGCGCAATCGGTGGCCGAGGGGTCAGAGGTCGGGCAACCCGGCACCTCCGTGCTGCTTGAGGCACGCTATGCGCTGATGGCGCCCGATGGCGACAAGGTCGAGGTGCTGCTGTTGTCACTGGCAGACGGCATGCGGCTGGCGCAGCCGTTGTCTCCGGTCGGGGCGGGGGTGGATTACACGCTGTTGTCGGTTGAGCCGGTGCCAGCCGACCTGCATCTGGCCGATGTGCTGTGCCTGTCTTTCGCCTGCGGCACCATGATCACCCTGACCGACGGCAGCCAGCGCGCCATCGAGGCCCTAGTACCCGGGGTCGAGGTTCTGACCCGCGACCATGGCCGCCAGCCGGTGCGCTGGATCGGCCATGCCCGCCTGCGTGCCGTGGGGGCTTTTGCGCCGGTGGTCATCACGGCGGGCACGCTTGGCAACGAGGGTGACCTGATCGTCAGCCAGCATCACCGGGTTTTTCTGTACCAGCGTCAGCGGATCCCGGGCCTTGCGACCTCGGAACTGCTGGTCCAGGCGCGCGATCTGGTCGACGGCGAGGCGGTCTATCTGCGCGAGGGCGGCTTTGTCGACTATTGCAGTCTGGTCTTTGACCGACATGAGATCATCTATGCCGAAGGCGTGCCCTCGGAAAGCCTGATGGTCAATGACGCCACCGTGAACCGCCTGCCGCCCGACGTTGCAGCGGATGTGAAGGCGCGGTTCCCGGGGCTGGCGCATGTGCCGCATTTCGGCTCTGAGGCGAGCCGGGAGTTTCTGGCCGAAATTGGCACCGGGCGATTGATAGGTGCGCGCAAGGCCTGAAGCAAAGCCGGCTATCTGATGGGCTTTGTTGCACAAATCCCCTGAGGGATTCGTCTCGTGAATCCAGTGTGGTAGGTGGCGAGTATGAGCAGACCCACACCCGCCGCCTGCAAGACCAGG
>JAYSQA010000169.1:0-4449 GCA_043721775.1 Rhodobacterales bacterium | reverse complement strand
ACAACCGTCCAGCGTTTCGACTTCGAAATCGGGGCGCATTCCTCGATGCGGACCGTGTCGCCTTCCTTGAACTGGTTCAAGGCGTCGTGGGCACGGTACTTCTTGGACTTGCGGATGGTCTTGAGCAGAACGGGGTGCTTGAAGCGGCGTTCGACAAGAACAGTGATCGTTTGCTCGTTCTTGTCCGAGGTCACGACACCTTGCAGGATACGTTTGGGCATCGGTCTCTCCTTACTTCGCGGCTTCGGCGGCTTTTTGAGCCAGCACGGTTTTCACACGGGCGGCGTCCTTGCGGACCTTGCCAATGCGCGAGGTGTTGGTCAGTTGGTTGGTCGCTGCCTGAAAGCGCAGATTGAATGCTTCTTTCTTCAGCGCAACCAGCGCATCGCGCAGCTGGTCGGGGGTCTTGGCCTTTAGTTCACTGGCGATCATGCGCCTTTTCCTTTTCCGTTCACCAGACGGCCCCGAGGGTAACCGTTGCTCTGGTGGGTCAATGACAAACCAGCGATTCTGGCAGAGCCGGAACCGCTGGATGGTGTCGTATAGGGTGCATGGCACAAGTGGGCAAGCTAGAATCGTCTTCGAAGCAGAAATGCCAAGACGAAAGGTAAACCGAGGCTCACGGACAGCCAGAGCGCAACGTACCCAAGTTCGTTTCCGTCCATACCATAGGGCGCGCCCTGCAAAACTTCACACGCACTGGCTCCGAATAGGACAACCCGGACCGAGAACTCAATGGCAAAGATGGCCTGCCAAAGCAAAACGGGTACGAGGACGAAGCAGACGGTCAAGGCGGTACCACGGTTCTTGATTGTACCAACGCAAATTGCCGTAACCACATAAAAGGGCACTGCAAACGCCAGCGCGGTCAACTCGTCAGCCACGTTTTGAGTGCAGGTGCCGATGCGCGGCGATAAGAAAGCGATGAACCCGCCAACGTATCCAGCCAAGACGCCAATTATTGCCAACATAAGACACCCCGAACCGCTAGAGGCCGACAGACGCTTGTAACCCACTTAGGGTGAATAGCCTTGCTCCGTTAGGTATTGGGCAACTGAAACTTCACGACCACTCATAATTGAAACTAACCGAGATGCGCTCTTCCTCGGACATGTTCATCGGCACCTCATGCCGCAGCCAGCTTTCCCACAGCAGAACCTCGCCCACGTTGGGCTTCACATAGACGAAGGGTTGCAGTTCTTGACCGGCCTTCTTGGTCCGCAAGGGGGCGTGCATCATCATCGGCAGGCGGGGGTCTTCCAGTTTCAGGGCCGACGTGCCCCTGGGCATTGCGACATAGGTGGTGCCGGAAATTACCGAATGCGGGTGAATGTGGCTGGCGTGCATGCCCCCCTCGGGCAGGATGTTGATCCAGAATGAGCCGCATTTCAGTTTCTTCTGATCGAGGTCAAAGCCAAGGTCCTTGACGAAGACGGCCACATGCTTGTCCAGCGCCTTTTCCAGATCGGCAAAGATCGGAAAGCGCCAGGGCAAGTCGTTCAGCGAGGCGTAAGAGGTGTAGCCCGGATAGCCGTTGTCCTCGCACCACGTCTGGCCCGCCTCGTCATCCTCGGCAATCGCCTCACAAGCGGCTTTCAACTCTTCATAGTCGATCTTCTTCTTGCCCTGTTCCTTCAATTCGGCGCGGTACAGGCGGGTGACGAACAGCGAGGAAATTTCGGCCATGACAGGATCCTTCGAAAGGGTGGGCTTCATTAAGAAAAAGCCCCCACCGTTTCCGGCAGGGGCTATTTTGTAGGGTGGGTTTCAACCCACCATCCTTACCAGTCTTCGCGAACGACAACGCGGGTCAGGACCGGCAGTTTCATGGCGCCAAGGCGCAGCGCCTCACGTGCGATTTCTTCGGACACGCCGTCGATTTCGAACATGATGCGGCCCGGCTTCACTTTTGCCGCCCAGTAGTCGATCGCACCTTTACCTTTACCCATACGAACTTCGACAGGCTTGGCGGTGACCGGAACGTCCGGGAAAATCCGGATCCAGACCCGGCCCTGACGTTTCATGTGGCGGGTGATCGCGCGGCGAGCCGCTTCGATCTGACGGGCCGTCACACGCTCCGGTTCGGTCGACTTCAGGCCAAAGGACCCGAAGTTCAACATGAAGCCGCCTTTGGCCTCACCATGAATGCGGCCTTTGAACTGCTTGCGAAACTTTGTGCGCTTAGGTTGCAGCATTTTCTCTCTCCCTTACGCGCGTTCGCGGTCGCGGCGAGGTGCACGCGGAGCGGCACCTTCCTGCGATTCAGCTTGCCTGCGGTCATGCGCCTGCGGATCATGCTCAAGGATTTCGCCTTTGAAGATCCAGACTTTGACACCAATGATGCCGTAAGGCGTCATCGCTTCAGACAGGGCATAGTCAATGTCGGCCCGCAGCGTGTGCAGCGGAACGCGGCCTTCGCGATACCATTCAGTCCGTGCGATTTCAGCACCACCAAGGCGGCCCGAAACGTTGACCCGGATGCCAAGGGCACCAATGCGCATCGCATTCTGCACGCCGCGCTTCATGGCGCGACGGAAGGACACGCGGCGTTCCATCTGCTGGGCGATCGACTCGGCAACAAGCTGAGCGTCAAGTTCCGGCTTGCGCACTTCGACGATGTTCAGGTGCAGTTCTGACTTGGTGAACACGGCCAGCTTCTTGCGAAGCGTTTCGATGTCCGCGCCCTTCTTGCCGATGATCACGCCCGGACGGGCGGTATAGATCGTCACACGGCACTTCTTGTGCGGACGTTCGATGATCACCTTCGAGATGCCGGCAGCCTTGCACTCTTCATGCACGAAAGCCCGCATTTTGAGGTCTTCCAGCAGCAGGTTGCCGTAGTCTTTCGACTCGGCAAACCAGCGGCTGTCCCATGTGCGGTTGACCTGCAGGCGCATGCCGATCGGATTGACCTTCTGACCCATTATGCAGTCTCCCCGACTTGGCGAACCTTGATCGTGATTTCACTGAACGGCTTCATGATCTTGCCGAAACGGCCACGTGCCCGCGGACGGCCACGCTTCATCACCAGGTTCTTGCCAACCCAGGCTTCGGCAACGATCAGGCTGTCGACGTCGAGGTTGTGGTTGTTTTCCGCATTGGCGATGGCCGATTGCAAAACCTTCTTCACTTCACCAGCAATCCGGCGCTTGGAGAAGGTAAGGTCGGCCAAAGCCTTGTCCACCTTCTTGCCGCGGATCAGACCGGCGACGAGGTTCAGTTTCTGGTCCGAGGTCCGCAGCATCCGGCAGATGGCCTGAGCTTCGTTGTCCGCCACACGGCGCGGATTCTTGTCCTTACCCATGGCTTACTTCCTCTTCGCTTTCTTGTCGGCGGCGTGGCCGTAATAGGTCCTGGTCGGCGAGTATTCGCCAAACTTCTGGCCAATCATCTCTTCGGTCACGTTGACCGGGATATGCTTCTTGCCGTTATAGACCCCAAACGTCAGGCCAACGAACTGCGGCAGAATGGTGGAACGACGCGACCAGATCTTGATCACTTCGCTTTTGCCCGACGCTTTCGATGTCTCTGCCTTCTTCAGCAGGTAACCGTCGACGAACGGGCCTTTCCAGATAGAACGTGCCATGGATTATCGCCCTTTCTTCGCGTGACGCGAGCGGACAATAAGCGTGTCCGAATGCTTGGACTTGCGGGTCTTGTTCCCCTTGGTGCCTTTGCCCCACGGCGTAACCGGGTGACGGCCACCAGAGGTACGACCCTCACCACCACCATGCGGGTGATCAATTGGGTTCATCGCAACACCGCGAACCGTCGGACGCACGCCCTTGTTGCGCATACGACCGGCTTTGCCGAAGTTCTGGTTCGAGTTGTCGGGGTTCGACACGGCACCGATGGTGGCCATGCATTCCTGACGTACCATGCGCAGTTCACCTGAAGACAGGCGGATTTGTGCATAGCCGCCGTCACGGCCGACGAATTGGGCGTAAGTGCCGGCAGCGCGGGCCAACTGGCCGCCCTTGCCTTGCTTCAGCTCCACGTTGTGGACGATGGCACCGATCGGCATACCCGAGAAGGGCATCGCGTTACCGGGCTTCACGTCAACCTTGGAACCGGCAACGACCGAGTCGCCAACGCCCAGGCGCTGCGGAGCGAGGATGTAGGCTTGTTCGCCGTCCGTGTAGCGGATCAGGGCGATGAAGGCCGTGCGGTTGGGATCGTACTCGATCCGTTCAACCACCGCCGGCATATCAAATTTCGTGCGCTTGAAATCGACCACACGATAAAGGCGCTTGGCGCCACCACCCTTGTGCCACATCGTGATACGTCCGGTATTGTTCCGGCCACCGGTCTTGATCAAACCCTCAGTAAGGGATTTGACCGGACGGCCTTTGAACAGATCCGAACGGTCGATCAGAACCAACCCGCGTTGGCCAGGCGTCGTCGGCTTATACGACTTAAGTGCCATGCTCTCTGTCTTCCGTTAGGGGG
>JAYSQA010000168.1:0-4070 GCA_043721775.1 Rhodobacterales bacterium | reverse complement strand
ATCGGTCAAGCACATGCGATCCATGAAAATCGCCTTTCGGAGCTTGAATCACAAACGAGGCAGGGTGGAAATCCTAAACCTCAACAGACCCTGGAACGAACCATCGGCCTGGCGCGGGCAACGACCAGGATCGGGACGCCGAACCTCGCCTGCAACATGCGCCGTCGTGGGCAACTGGGTCGCCTGAACCCGTGCCCGGCATGACGCAAGAGCGCCCGGACACGCTGATCAGGCTGCGACGCGGCACGGATCGCGCCCGCAAGGCGCACGACAGACACAAAACCACCCAACGGCCCGTCAATCAGCGGTCCCTTGCCAACTTCAACCGGTCGCACCGAGGTGCGGCGGTGAAAATTGAAAAAATCAAGATGCCCTTAAGCTGGGCCTGTCACCAACCTGCGTCTGCCGGCTCGGTCATGATGGCGTCCTGCAACAGCTTTGCAGCACTCAAGACCCCTTCGCGCCGCGACATCAGGCTGTCTTCGGCTTCGATGCTGAGCGTGCCGTCATAGCCTGCCTGCCGCAAGGCACTGACCAGGGCCTTCCACCATTGTGCGTCGTGGCCATACCCCACCGTGCGGAACTGCCATGACCGATCTTCAACCCGGCCACCGGCTCCAAGGTCGATCACGCCGTTGCGCCGGGTGTTGGCGCCGTCGATGACGGTGTCCTTGGCGTGGACGTGGAAGATGGCGGATCCAAGGGCGCGCACAACCTCAAGCGGGTCCATTTGCTGCCAGAACATGTGGCTGGGGTCGAAGGCCGCGCCGATCACCGGGCCCACGGCGTCGCGCAGGCGCTGGAAGGTCGCCACATTGTGCACGACGAACCCGGGGTGCAGTTCCAGCGCAATCCGAACGCCATGCGACTGACAGAATGCCACCTGCTCGGCCCAGTAAGGCAGAACCTTTTGCGTCCACTGCCAGTCCAGAAGCTCGGAGTACTCGGACGGAAAAGTGGTCGTGACCCAGTTCGGATAAGTCGACCCATCGGGCGTGCCCGGACAGCCCGCAAAGGTGACCACTGTGGCCACGGCAAGCTTTTCGGCCAAGAGCACCGAATTGCGGAATTGCCCGTGATGCAGCGCCGCGATCCGCGGGTCGGGGTGAAGGGGGTTGCCCATGCAAGAAAAGGCGCTGACGGTCACATTCCGCGACGAGAGTTCCGCGCGAAAGCGCGCGAGTTGGTCGGCATCCTGCAACAGATCTGCCGGTTTGGCGTGTTCGTCTCCGGGATAGCCGCCGGTGCCAATTTCGACGTCTTTGATCCCCACAGTGCCCAGAAAATCCAGAACGTGCCCAAGCGGACGACCGCCAAGCCAGCAGGTGAAAGCTCCAACATTCATGTGATTTCCCACGGGTTCTGGCCCATGAGGAACCCGAGCTGCCCCGCCGTCAGCTTCAGATCGGCAGCACCAAGCGAGTCCTGCAGCTGCGTCAGGGACATCGGGCCGATCACCGGGATGCCCGCCACTGTCTGCGACGTCAGGTAAGCCAGCGTAATTGCGGAAACCGCCACCCCGAGGTCTTGGGCCAGCACAATCGCCCGCTCCAACCGCGCAAGGTTTTCGGTATTCTCGAAAGCGTCGCGCAAGTCTGGCTTCAGCCGGTCCATGCCACCCTGCGCGGCCTTGCTGAAGAACCCTCTGGCCTGCGAGGTATAGGCCACCACCGGCATATCCTGCGCGGCATAAAACTGCAGGG
This sequence comes from Rhodobacterales bacterium, assembly GCA_043721775.1. Lineage (GTDB taxonomy): Bacteria > Pseudomonadota > Alphaproteobacteria > Rhodobacterales > Rhodobacteraceae > Stagnihabitans. Next base: position 2,367 of record JAYSQA010000168.1, on the reverse strand, counting down.
CCGCATCATCTATCAACGCGTGATCGCTGGCAAAAGCTCCAGGATTGGCCTTGGCCAGGCTCCAGAAGACCTGACTTGCCACGAAGGAAGGCAAGCCCGCAGCCCTTGCATGGGCCTGTGCTTCTCCGATGCGCGCCACCTGCCAGTTAGAGCAGCCAATCGCGCCGATCTTGCCCAGTCGCACCTGATGACCCAGCACCTCCATGATCTCTGCCACCGGTCGGGCAGGATCGTCGCGGTGAAGGTCATAAAGGTCGATCCGCTCAACCCCCAGGCAAAGCAGGCTTTTGTCCAGATCGTGGACGATTTCGGCCGGGGACAGGCGCGGCACCAGCGGCGTGGCAAGGTCGGGATGCGCGCCTTTCGTGGCAATCACCACATCATCGGACTTGCCGCGCCGCTTCAGCCAGGCGCCGAGGGTTTTCTCGCTCAGGTGCCGCTCGCCTCCCAGCCAGTCGGCATAGACATGGGCGGTGTCGATCAGCGTGCCGCCCGCATCGACAAAGGTGTCGAGCATGGCAAAGGACTCTTCGGGCGTGACCAACGAGCCGAAAGCCGCCGTCCCGAGGGCGATCGTGGACACCTTGGTCTGCAGTCCGGGCAAGGCAAGGCTGCGCATTCGCGGCTCCTCGGGGTTGGGCTTCCTTGGGGCAGTATTGCACGGATATAGAGGTTCGGCGCATTTGAAAGCGAACAAGGCGCATAACTTCTAGCTATTTCATTTTTGCCACTTTCAAGATTTTGTCTCATCTCGTCATATGGTTAAGCCACGTTTTGTAAATTTCAGGCCTAGGGTCGAGACTCAATCAAGTCCACCAGAGGATGACGGCTGCGATTGCGACGGCGGAGGCGAAGTTGATTGCCTGCTTGTCGTATCGCGTCGCGATCCGTCGCCAATCCTTGAGGCGACAGAAGGCGCGTTCGATCATGTTGCGGACGATATAGGCGGTTTCGTCATGCGGGATAGGCACCTTGCGGGAGCGGGTCGGGGGGATCACAGCCTCGGTCTTGCTGGCCGTCAGGCGTGCCCGCAGGCTGTTGGCGTCATAGCCTCGGTCGGCCAGCAGGCGCGTCGGCGCGGACAACTTGCCCAACAGAGCCGGGGCAACTGAGATTTCAGCCCCGTTGCCGGGGCTGAGGGTGAGGGTGAGGGTGCGGGTGAAGGTGAAGGCGACCGTGCGCCCGCAACCATCTGTCAACGCATGGATTTTGGTGGTTGGACCGCCACGCGAGCGCCCGATGGCCTGAACTTGCGCCCCCCTTTTCCGCCGTAAGCGGAACAATGGGCGCGCACGGCGGTGCTGTCGATGCTGAGATCATCAGGCAGTTCGGCCCGCGCCGAGAGGGTCGCAAACAGACGCGCCCAAAGACCGCGATGGCTCCAGCGGTTTGAACCGCCCTGGGTTTGCCGGAGACCAGATAGTTTGTATCACGCGACCATATTGAGGGCACCTCGAAAAATTGCGCCTGATCTGATGGCGGTGTATATATTGGGCCATTATTGGAGGGAGGCTGGTTGTCATGGCGCAGATGGGTTTCTTTGATCTTTCGGATCGTTACGCGAGCCTGGATGCGAAGAAGGACCCGCTGATCGAGATCAATGCTGTGGTGCCGTGGGACGAGTTCCGGCCTATTCTGGAGCGGGTCTGGCGCAAGCCGGACGAGGCGCGCAAATTCCGCGCCGGGCGCAAGCCTACGGATGTGGTGCTGATGTTCAAGACGCTGGTTCTGAGCGCGCTCTACAATCTGTCCGGCGATCAGATCGAGTATCAGGTCCGCGACCGGCTTTCGACCAGGACGGTTCCTCGGGCTGGGCCTTGGGGATCGGGTGCCGGATGCCAAGACGGTCTGGCTCTATCGCGAGGCGCTGGCGCAGGCGGGCAAGGTGGAGGAGGTGCTTGCCCTCTTCGACGGCCATCTGGCACGGCGGGGTTATATTGCACGGGGCGGCCAGATCCTGGATGCGTCCATCGTGCCGGTGCCGCATAACCACAACAAACGCGAGGAAAACGCGGCGATCAAGGCGGGAGAGACGCCGGAGGGGTGGGCAGACGAGTCCGCCAAGCGGTCGCAGAAGGATATTGTTCGCGCGCCTTCATGGCCGCTTTCATGTCATCGTTAATTTTTTCGCGCAGGTTCATGATGGGTTGAATTTGTTTGGGGTTAGAAACGAAAAAGGCAGGTGGCTTTCGCCACCTGCCGTCAATTTTCCAAGTTGCGGTAGCGCTTAATACAACTTTGGCGGCAACATTTGTGAGCGGAGGCGCTTGTAGCGGCGCTTCACTGCGGCGGCATGCTTGCGCTTGCGTTCCGCGGTCGGCTTCTCGTAGAACTCGCGGGCACGAAGTTCAGTCAACAATCCAGTTT
>JAYSQA010000167.1:0-27770 GCA_043721775.1 Rhodobacterales bacterium | reverse complement strand
CTGAAGACGGCAATCTGAAGACGGCAATCTGAAGACGGCAATCTGAAGACGGCAATCTGAAGACGGCAATCTGAAGACGGCAATCTGAAGACGGAGAGGCTTATGAGCAAACCACCCTTCACCCTGGTCGGGATCGACCATGTGGTGTTCCTTGTCGATGACATGGCTCGCGCGATGGCGTTCTACGCTGATGTGCTGGGCGCCGTTCCCGGCTATACTTATCCCGCCCTCGGGATGGAGCAGGTCTGGTGCGGATCCGCGCTGATCGTGCTGTGGGATACCACCCACCCCGCTGCCGCCTCCGCCATCCCGCCGATAGCCGGAGGCCGCAACGTTGACCACGTCTGCATCGCCACCTCGCCCTTGGCCCACGATGCGATGCGCGCCCACCTTGCAGCCCACGGTGTGGCCATCGAACGCGAGGCGATGCACGGCGGCGCGCGCGGAATGGGCCATTCATTCTACATACGAGACCCGTTCGGCAACAAGCTGGAGATCAAGGGCCCCGCCGAGTATCCCGACGGCCGCGCCGTCTGACACATCTGGTAACATGGGCAAATTGCCCATCCTACCTGACGCAGGCCGATCACCCGGCCCCGACGGCACATCAAAATGCCATCCTTTGAGTCGGCTGAAAATCCTGGCCCCCTCGATGTGGGCCGGCAGCCTTTTGCTGCGCGTGCCTGTTGGTTTGCAGATGTCGTAGAACGCCGTGCAAGCCATTGCAGGCGGCCGCCGTGCCTTGCGCCAGGGTCTGACGTGGCTTTGGCCCGCACCGGGCCTCACCGCCATCCGCAACCACCGTCGGCTCTGTCGGCCCGATCAGGCCGCGGGCCATCTCAGCGCCAAACGCTGGCGGGGCACAGGCCCGGTGAAAGCGCAGCCACCAATCCGCCAGACTTTCCAAATATCCCGCAGCGGGGCGCGCGGGGGGGGGCTGGGGGGGCGCGAAGCCCCCCCCCCCAGCCGGGGACGCTGCGCGCTTTCCCTTCCTTCCCCGCTTGACCCCGGCCTCAAGGTCAGGCAAGGCCCTGCGCATGCTGAAAATTGAGAACATCACCTATTCTGTCGAAGGCCGCCCCTTGTTCGAGGGCGCTTCCGCCACCATTCCTACCGGCCACAAGGTTGGCATCGTGGGCCGCAATGGGGCTGGGAAGACCACCCTTTTCAAGATCATCAAGGGCGAACTGGCGCTGGAGGGCGGCAGCATTTCCATGCCCAACCGCGCCCGCATCGGTGGCGTGGCGCAAGAAGTACCGGGCTCTGACGTCTCGCTGATCGACACTGTGCTGTCGGCCGATACCGAACGCGCCGCCCTGATGGCCGAGGCCGAGACCGCGCATGACGCGCACCGCATCGCTGACATCCAGTCGCGTCTGAACGACATCGACGCGTGGAGTGCCGAGGCCCGCGCCGCCTCGATCCTGCGCGGCCTTGGTTTTGAACCCGAAGCGCAGCGCCGCCCCTGTTCGGATTTCTCGGGCGGCTGGCGGATGCGGGTGGCTTTGGCGGGGGTGCTGTTCTCGCAGCCCGATTATCTGCTGCTGGACGAGCCGACCAACTACCTTGACCTTGAAGGTGCGCTCTGGCTGGAAAGCTATCTGCAAAAGTACCCACACACTGTCATAATCATCAGCCACGACCGCGGCCTGCTGAACCGCGCCGTTGGGGCCATCCTGCATCTGGACAACAAGAAGCTGACCCTGTGGAACGGCCCCTACGACCAGTTCGCCCGCCAACTGGCCGAACGCCGCGCCAATCAGGCGGCTGAGGCGCGCAAGCAAGACACCCGCCGCGCCCATCTGCAAAGCTTTGTCGACCGCTTCAAGGCCAAGGCCTCCAAAGCCGCCCAAGCGCAGTCCCGCGTGAAAATGCTGGAAAAGATGACCCTGATCACCCCGCCGGAAGAGGCGAAGGCCGTGGTCTTCACCTTCCCCGAACCCGAAGAACTTGCCCCGCCGATCATCAACATGGATGCCTGCGCCGTAGGTTATGGCGGGCCGCCGGTGTTGAAGAAGCTGAACCTGCGGATTGACCAGGATGACCGGATCGCTTTGCTGGGCCGCAACGGTCAGGGCAAATCGACGCTGTCCAAGCTGCTGGCGGGCAAGCTGCAAGCCTGTGATGGCAAGATCACCCGGTCCTCCAAACTGCGGATTGGCTATTTCGCCCAGCATCAGGTCGACGAACTGCATATTGACGAAACGCCCCTGCAACACATCCAGCGCGTCAAACCGCTGGAACAGCAGGCGCGGCTGCGGGCCCGGTTGGCCGGTTTCGGCCTTGGTCCTGATCAGGCCGAAACCGCCGTCGGAAGGCTGTCAGGCGGGCAGAAAGCGCGGCTGTCCCTGCTTCTGGCGACTATCGAAGCCCCGCACCTTCTGATCCTTGACGAACCGACCAACCACCTTGACATCGAATCCCGCGAGGCTTTGGTGGAGGCCCTGACGCAGTACAAAGGTGCCGTCGTCCTGGTCAGCCACGACATGCACCTGCTGGGTCTGGTGGCCGACCGGCTTTGGCTGGTCAAGAACGGTGCCGTCACCCCCTACACCGATGACCTTGAAGCCTACCGCAAACAGCTTCTCGCCGGAGACGAGGCGGAAAAGCCCGCAGCCAAACCGGTGGAAAAGCCCAAGAAGCTGTCGCGCGATGAAGTTGCCGCCCTGCGCACCGAGGTCCGCAAAAGCGAAGAGCGGCTCGCCAAACTGAATGACATGCGCGACAAGCTGGCCAAGAAACTGGCGGACCCCGAACTGTACGAGGCCGCCCGCCTGGGCGAGCTGGAAACCTGGAACAAGAAATACGCCGAGGTGATGGATGCGCTCGACCGCGCCGAAGCCATGTGGCTTTCCGCCACCGAAAAGCTTGAAACGGCCCAAGCGGCGTAATGCAACCAGCCCTCTGACAAGTCCCTGACCCACCCCGCCAGCGGGCCTGACCGGTTGTGATCCTCGCAAAACGCCTCACCTGCGCAAATTCCAGCCAATTTATCTAAAACTTTCTGCCCCCTTTCATTTGTTCATAAATATCCCACGGGGGTGCGGGGGTGTGAAACCCCCGCTCTTGGTCGAAAGCTCAGGGCATGAAACCCGGGCTGCATCGGCGCATTGTCCCCATTGACCCTTGCGCATAAAACCGAAAGGGTGACGGCATGAGCCCGTTTCTGATCTCTGCCTTCGTGACCCTGTTTGTCGTCATCGACCCGCCCGGGCTGGTGCCTTTGTACATCGCCCTGACCCAAGGCATGGCGCCCGCGCGCCGTACCGCCATGGCGCAGCGGGCCTGCATCATTGCCTTTGTGCTGCTGACGCTGTTTGGTCTGTTCGGCGAGGTGCTTCTGGGCTTTGTCGGCATTTCGATGCCTGCTTTCCGCATTGCCGGGGGCCTGTTGTTGTTCATCACCGCCCTTGACATGCTGTTCGAACGCCGCACCCAACGGCGCGAAGGCCAGCACGCCGACCCTGACCATGACCCTTCCGTCTTCCCCCTAGCCACGCCGCTGATTGCGGGGCCTGGGGCGATTGCCTCGATGATTCTGTTGATGGGGCAGGTCGGGCCGCACTTTGTGGCCAAGGTCGAGGTGCTGGGGCTTCTGGGGGCCATGATCGCCATCACCTTCCTGTTTCTGCTGGCCGCCCCGCCGATTGAACGGCTGCTGGGCCGGACCGGGACCATCGTGATCACCCGGCTTCTGGGGATGCTGCTGGCGGCGCTGGCGGTGCAGTTCGTCATTGATGGCATCAGGGGGGCGGGGTTGTTGGCCGTTGGCCTGGGGATCAATGCCGGACGATAGCATCATGCGGCTGGTCTACATCGGGCTTCTGGTCGCAGCCCTTGCAGGCTGGGGCGTGCTGGAAATGCGTCGAAACTTCGGGCGGACGCTGAAAATGGTCCTCGCCTGGGTGATGATCTTTGTCGGCCTGATGGCGGTTTACGGTCTGTGGGGCGACATTCAGCGCGGCATGCGGCCAACGCAGCAGGCCGGGGCAGCGGAAGTCACCCTGCCCCGTGCGCAGGATGGCCACTATTACGCGCAAGTCACGGTGCAGGGCAAAACCCTGACCTTCATGGTCGACACCGGCGCGTCGGACGTGGTGCTGACGCCCGCGGATGCAAGCAAGGTCGGCATAGCACCCGGGTCATTGGTCTATATCGGACAGGCCGCCACCGCCAATGGCATGGTGCGCACCGCGCGGGTGACCCTGCCCAACGTCAGCTTCGGGCCGTTCCATGACGACGCCTTGCGCGCCTCGGTCAATGAAGCGCCGATGGATATCTCTTTGCTGGGGATGTCTTATCTGGGGCAATTCCAGATCACGATCGCCGGCGACAAGATGGTGCTGCGCCGTTAAGGTCTGGCCGTGTCACGACATACAACCGGCAAAGGCCCCAAGAATTTTCGCCGAAAATTCCTGGGGGTAGCGGCCGGGGTGGGCGGTCAGGGGGGGGCAAAGGCTCCACGATCTCGCGGCTTGTCAGGGTGTCGCAAGCCAGTCTGCCACCGAAGGCAGCAGGGGCCGGAAATAGGCAATGATGCGGCCCTCGGGCGGGGCCGTGGCGCCGGTCGCCCACGGGGCTACGCCATGCAGGGTCAGACGGTGCAGCAGGGTCGCCTCGCCGGGGCGGGCGGACAGTTCGATGCGGGCGCAGGTGTCAAAGACATGGCGACGAGCGGCAGCGTAAGCCCCGGTCAGGTCGATATCGCCCCAAGTGGCGGGCGAATAGGGCGAAAGTGCTGCCAGCAATGCGGTGCGCAGAACCTCATGACTGCCCTGCCACACCACCAGGGGCGCGCCTGCGCTGTCGTTCAGGGGAATGCCCAAGATCCAGCCATGCGGCTCTTTCACCAAGCGCTGACGGTCCGGGCCCACGGGCAACAGGCCATCCAGATGGGCGGCATCACGGTTGCTGCGAAAGGCGAAGGCGCTTGGCGTCTCGTCAGGCGAGGGTTGCGGATAGCCGGGAAAGACAGTGGAAAGCTGCGCCTTGTGCAGGGGTTCCGGTGTCAATCCCAGATCGGCCCAAGGCAGGTCCACACCCCCTGCGCGGCCCGCAGCGTCATTCGGCAGCAGGTCCAGCCCAACGGCCCAGGTCCCGCCGCAGCGCAAAGGCTCGGTCGTGGCGGCCAGGGCGGCCTTGGCCAAAGGCAGAGCCGCCGCAGCCCAATCACCCAGCCCCGGCAATGGGCCAATGCGCCGCCACCCCGTCATCAGCCGACAGCCTTGCGCAACATATTCGCCCCCACGATGGTGATAAAGATCGCAAAGGCCCGTTTCAGCGGCTTGGGGTCCATCGCATGGGCCAGCCTTACACCATAAGGCGTGGTCAAGAGCGTCATCGGAATGATCACGATAAAGGCCGGTATGCTGACCGCCCCCACCGACAACGGCGGCGCATCGGGCACCGACAGGAACAGAAAACCAATCAGTGACGGCACCGAAATCAGCACCCCGAACCCTGACGCCGTCGCCACCGCCCGGTGGATCGGCAGCCCGTACAGCGTCATCAACGGCACGCCGAACGTACCGCCACCAATGCCCATCAGGGTCGAGAAGAACGCCAGCACCGCAGCCTCAGCCCCACGCACCGGGTTTTCCGGCATCTGTGACCCCAAGCGCCACTCGGTCCGGCCAAAGCCCATGTAAAGCCCGGCCAGCATCGCCAGCCCGCCGAAAATGGCCTTCAACGCCGTGGTTGACAGGTAATAGGCCGCCGCCACCCCCAGCATTGACCCCAAGACCAGAAACGGCGCCCAGCTTTGCAGAATGCCCCAATCCACCGCGCCCTTCTTGTTGTGCAGCAGCACCGACCGGATCGAGGTCACCACAATCGTCGCAGCCGAGGTGCCGATGCAGACCTGCATCAAATGGTCAGACGCAAAGCCCAACTGCCCGAACAGATAGAAAAACGCCGGCACCAGCACGATGCCGCCGCCCACCCCCAACAAGCCCGCAATCACGCCGGTGGCAGCCCCTATCGCCAGCAACAGCGCCAGCATCGGCAGGAATGTCGCATAATCCATTCTATCCTCATCCGGAACGGCGCATCTTTTGCTCAGACTAGCCGCAGCGCGGCAGAAGGGCCAGAGCATTGCCACACCAAGGGTTGCCCCTGGCCCGTGACAGCGCTAACAGTGCCCACATCCCGCGCGAAAGGTTGTTCCATCATGTCCGGCTCATTGGCCCGTCCTGCCCTTATTCTGGGGCTTTTGTCGTGTATCGGTCCGTTTGCTATCGACATGTATTTGCCCGCGATGCCGGTAATCGGTGACAGCCTTGGGGTGTCACCTCAAGTGATGCAAAGCACGATCACCGCGTATTTTGCGTCCTTTGGCATCGCACAAATGTTCTATGGGCCTTGGGCCGACCAATCGGGCCGCAAGCTGCCGCTTTATGCCGGGATTGCCATGTTCGTCCTTGGCACCATCCTTTGCATGACTGCCACTTCTGCCACCGGCCTGATCACCGGCCGCTTCGTGCAAGGCCTTGGCGGTGCGGCCCTGGGTGTCATCCCCCGCGCCATCGTGCGTGACATGATGACCGGGGCCGAGGCGACACGAATGATGTCAAAGCTGTTCCTGGTCTTTTCCGTCTCGCCAATGCTGGCCCCGTTGGCAGGCTCTGCCCTTTTGGTCCTGACCGGCTGGCGCGGGATTTTCGCGGCCTTGCTGGTGGCCTCATTGGTCAGCCTGGCGCTTCTGACCTTCGGCCAGCCCGAGACGTTGACACAAGCGAACCGCCGCCCCTTCAAGTTCAGCTTCCTTCTGAAAGGCTGTGCCGAGTTGTTACAGGACCGCAGCTTTCTGTTGCTGACTTTCATCGGAGCCTTCGGCTTTGGCAGCTTTTTCATCTTTCTGGCCGCAGCATCCTATGTCTATCAACAAGGCTTCGGGCTGTCCTCCACCGGGTTCTCGCTGGCCTTTGCGGCCAATGCGATGGCCTTCATCGGGGCAAGCCAAGGGGCTGGCAAAGCCATGCTGCGCTTTGGTTCGCTGCCGATGCTGAAGGGGGCCAGCCTTGGCTTTGCCGTCTGCACCTGCGGGCTTTTTGCGCTGGCATTGCTGGGGCTGGTGAACCTGTGGGTCTGCATTGCGGGTCTGGCCTTGGGCAATGCGTTCCTTGGCCTGATCATCCCCTCGACCATGGTCATGGCGCTGGATGATCAGGGTGACAAGGCCGGGCTGGCCTCGTCGCTTGGTGGCACGTTGCAGATGGTGGCGGGCGGCGTGATGGTTGTGGCACTGGGACCATGGCTGGGGGCGAGTGCGACGCCAATGATCGGCGGCATCGCCTTCGCCGCCGTTGTGACGCTGATCCTGACGCTTATGGTGCCAAAGTCGCTGACGGCACACGCCTGAACGGCCCGACCTTCAGGCAGCCGAGCGTACACCGGCCTGAACCTGCGCCAAAGCCTCCAGCAGCAAGTCCGTCCCGGCACGGGGGCGGTTTGCGCCCTCTGACAGCACCCTGCGCCAACCCCGCGCACCCGGACGCCCGGTGAACAGGCCCAGCATATGCCGGGTGATCTGATGCAACCGCCCGCCCTGCGCCAGGTGCGCCTGAATGTAGGGCAACATGCCCATGACAACCGCAAAGGCATCCGGCGCGACGGCCTCGCCCCACAAGGCATCGGCCCCGATCAGGACTGACGCTGGGTCGTGATAAGCCGCCCGCCCCAACATCACCCCATCCAAGCCCTGATCCAGCAAGCCCTGCGCCTGCGCCTGCGAAGTCACCCCGCCATTCAGGCAAATCGTCAACTCGGGGAATTGCCGCTTCATCGCCAGCACCAAAGCGTAATCCAGCGGCGGTATCTCGCGGTTTTCCTTGGGGGAAAGCCCTTGCAACCAGGCCTTGCGGGCGTGGATGATGAAATGGCCTACCCCCGCCGCAGCGACCGTCTCAAGGAACCGCGGCAGCACTTCGGACGGCACCTGATCATCCACTCCGATCCGGCATTTCACCGTCACCGGCACATCCGTCTCACCCTGCATCGCCGCCACACAGGCAGCCACCAGCGCCGGGCGCTCCATCAGCACCGCGCCAAAGCAGCCCGATTGCACGCGGTCCGACGGGCAGCCGCAATTCAGGTTCACCTCGTCATAACCATAAGGCAAAGCCGCCCGCACCGCCGCAGCCAATTCCGCAGGGTCCGATCCGCCGAGTTGCAGGGCCACCGGGTGTTCCGCCGCCGAATAGCCCAGCAACCGCTCCCGGTCGCCATGCACCACGGCGGGGGCAGTCACCATCTCGGTGTAAAGCATCGCCCGCCGCGTCATATGGCGGTGAAAGACACGGCAGTGGCGGTCAGTCCAATCCATCATCGGGGCGACGCTTATCCGGTGCGGGCCAAAGGCTTTAGCGCCGCCGTCAGGTTGAAACAGGTTGGGGCCAGCCGACACGATCAGAATTCCTTGCTTTGGCGCTGCCTTGCGCCTTGTCCCCAAAGGGATCGGGGCTGCGACGGATCGCACTTGGTTGCCATAAAGCAAAACGCGGCCCCCGTCCAGAAAGCGGCGTTCCAGAAAGCTGGGCTCCAGAAAGCGGCCCACGTCCGGAAAGTCGCACTTCTGAAAGTGGCGTTACTGTACTGCCACACCGTCCGCTGTCGCCACGCTTAACCGGATGAAGTTCATGGCCCGCGCCCGGTTGGCATCGGCCAAAGCGGCGCGGGCGTCCAGCAGGGTGCGCTCGGCCTCCAGCACGGACAGGAAATCGCCCTCACCGATCTGGAAGCTTGACCGCGCAAGATCCAGTGTCTGCACCGAAATGCTCATCAGCCGTTGCTGTGCCGCCATGTTGCGGCCATCGCGGCCATAGGCGGCAAGGGCATCCTGAATCTCTTCCACCGCGTTCCGCACGGCGGCTTGCCAGCCCAACTGCGCCTGACGGACCCGCGATTGCGCGGCGCTGATGTTGCCCCGCACCTTGCCGCCGGTGAACAACGGCAGGTTCAGCGACGGCCCGAACGACTGGACTGTCGTAGCCGAACCGCCGGCAAGCCCCGAGGCGGTGATGGTGCCGCCCAAGGTCAGCGTCGGGTAAAGGTCAGCCCGCGCCAACCCCACCCCGGCAAAGGCCGCAGCCAGACCCCGCTCTGCCACGATCACGTCAGGCCGCTGACGCAGCACATCGGCAGGCACACCGACCGAGGCGCGGAACTGCGGCACCGGCTGCCCACCCCGCCGCAACAGGCCCGCCAGCGTGGACGAGCTTTGTCCGGTCAGCGTCGCCAGCCGGTTCAGCGCCTGGGCATAGCTCACCTCCAACGCGGGCAGTTGCGCATCGGCGATGGCAATCAACTGATCGGCGCGCAGCATATCCAGCTTGGTTGCAGCCCCCGCCGTAAAGGCGCTTTGCACCAGATCGGCGGTCTTGCGGCGGCTGGACTTGCTTTCCCGCGTCAAGGCCATGCGGCTTTGGTAATAGCGCAGATCGACATAGGCGATGGCCACCTCTCCGGCCAGGGCAATCCGCGCCACACCAGCGCTGGCATAGGCCGCATCCAGTTGCGCATGCGACGCCGCCTTGGACGAGGCGATACGCCCGTACAGATCCAGCATCCATGACAGGTTGGTGCTGGCGGCTTGCACCGTGACAGAGGTGCCTCCGGACGGGCCCGTCATCCCGGCATTGGCCGACAAGCCGATCTGCGGCAACCCGCTGGAGGCCGCAACCCCGGCATTGGCTCTTGCCTCTTGAATGCGCTCCACCGCCTGCAAGACGGTCAGGTTCTGCGCCAGCCCAAGCGCCACCAGCTGGTTCAGACCCGGATCGCGAAAAGCGGTCCACCACTGCCGGTTTGTGGTCTGCCCTGCCGCAGCCGAGGCGCCTTCAAAGACCGCAGGCGCCACAAGAACCGGTGTCTGATAGGGCCTTGTGGAACAGGCCGCCAGCAGGGCTGCCACGATCACCGAGACAGCCAGCTGGCTGGCAAACCGCGTGGGCGGGAAAGGGCGGCTTTGGTGTGTCACAGTTTGAAAACTCGATCTATGGCGGGATATGGGAAGGGGAAGGATCAGACAGATCGGCCTGAACCCAAAAGCCCCCGCCTTCTTTTTAACGGCAAAGGGCGGCATCAGGTTCCCGCCATTTCCGAAAAGAGCGTCCCGCAAGAACGCAGGCGGTAAGATAACGCCGCAAACCACCGCCACAAAACGCCGCCGCAAACCACCGCCACGAAACGCCGCGCGAACCGCTTGTCACGTCTGGCGCTGGTAGTCGATCCGCCGCGCCAGCCAGCAGCCCAGCGTCAGGCCCGCCACCGCGCCGCCTGCGTCGCGGCGCACCTGCACCGTCCAGTCGCCGGGTGGCGAGGCATCCATCGACCGGCGCGTCGGAATGACCCACAGATCAGGGGCCAACGGATGCATCCGCTCCATCGGGCCTGCGCCCAAAAGACCGTCAAACCCGGCATAGGTGCCGCCATCGCGGGTGAAGATGGACAGGCTGGCCTCTAGTTCGCCTGACCAGTAGCGGCCCGCCAAAGGCGTCGCATCGGCAGTCTGTGCCGCCACCAAAGCCTTCGGCGTAACCGTCAGCGCCTCGGCTGGGCGCTGCATGGTCAGGCCTTCCGGCCCGCGCTGCAAGCTGACACCCTCGCCGTGGGCGGCCCCGTCAGCGCCAAGGATCAGCCTGGCCGAGGTGGTAGCGTAGCGCAAGGTGACAGCCCCGGCCTCTGGCTCTGTTCGCAAGACCAGCCCCTGCACCTCGTCCAGCCACAGGCCCCGCCAGTCAGCCGAGGGTACAAGCCCTGCGTCTGGCTTGTGCCCCAGCGCAGCCTCGACCAGCCCATAAGCGGCGGCATGGGCATCGGCCTCATGGTTGAACATCACCACAACCGACAGCCGTTCGCCGGCCACATGCACCCGGTGCGCCCGAAAGCCGCGCAAAGCGCCGCCGTGGCCAGTGGTCTTGCGCTGCGCCACCACGTCATGCTTCAGCCCGAACCCATAGCTGGCCGGGCTGCCATCAGCAAAACACGGCGGCGCGGACAGCCGGTTGTACAGGCCCTGCGGATCATCCCGTGTGGCGTCAATGAACGCCTCCCATGCCAGCATGTCATCCAGCGAAGCGGCGATCCCGGCATCGCCAATCCAGTAAATCCCGTTGTCGGCAGGCAGATAGCCCACATCGTCGTTGCCCTCATACCCCACGACGCCGTCAACCGGATGGCGTGTATCAGGCTGCAAAACCGCCGTGGCCATGCCAGCCGGGCCAAACAGACGCGTCGCATATAGGTCAGCCAAGTCCCGCCCCGTCGCACTTTCGATCAACTCTGACAGGATGCGGTAGTTGCAGTTGCAGTAGGAATAAGACGTGCCGGGGGCAAAATGCCCGGTCTTCATCCGCGCCAGCAGCGGCAGCACATCTTCGCGCCGGAACGTCTGTTCAGGCCGCGCCCCCTGCAACACGGTCAGCGCCCAGTAATCGCGCAAGCCCGACTGGTTGTCTGCCAACTGCCTGACGGTTGGCAGCGCGCTTGTCAGGCCCGGCAGATACGCCGCCACCCGCCCATCCAGGCCCGCGATATCGGGCACCTGATCCAGCAAGACGGCACAGGTGAACTGCTTTGAAATCGAGCAGATCGGCAGCCGGGTTGTACCCTCCATCGCCAGACGGTCACGGGTATCGGCATAACCCCAGGCCCGCCGGGCAATCACCCTGCCGTCCTTGACCACGCCCGCCACCCCGCCCGGCCCCCTGAAGCGCTGCGGCAGCCGATCAAGCGCGTCTGTCAAGGCCGTTTCATCAAGATCGCCCATGCAACCCTCCTGCTTTCGTGCCGACACTGGCCTGCCAGACTTCGACGGGCAAGGGCCAACGCATGTCCCCCGGGTATGCCACAGCGGACCCGGATCAATTAAACGGTTCTTAAAGACTTTGCCCTAAACCCAAGGCGGCACCATCAGGACGGCAACACCAAGACTGCGCTGCCAAGACTGCGACACCAAAACTGCGACGCCAAAACTGCGACGCGGCGAATGACAGGGCATAGCAATGGTCAGCCCAGGCAACATCGAGGCGGTTCAGCCCACCGAATAGGTGCCCTTCGGCATTAAAGAACTGTTCTATTTCCGCACCGATGCATGCGGGGTTATTCTGGCGGGCAACCCGGTGTTCCAAAGGGTCGCGGGCTATGGCTGGCACCAGTTGATCGGCGTCCCGCACCGCATCGTGCGCAATGCTGCCACGCCAAAAGCCGTGTTCCGCATCCTGTGAAAAACCATCGAAAAGGGCGAACCCGCCGTTGCATATATCTGCAACCGCACGGCGGACGGCCGGCCCTACTGGGTGCTGGCCACCGTGCTGCCCTTTGGCGACAGGTATTTTTCAGTGCGCATCAAGCCAACCTCGGGTCTGTTAACCTCGGTCAAAGAGCTTTACGCTCGCCTGTCGCAAGCCAAGTGTGCGGGGGCCAGCGTCGAAATCTCGGCAGCGCTGCTTTTGACCACGCGGCGCGCGGCGGGCTTTGCCGGTTACAGCGCCTTCATACACCACGCTTTGGCGCACGAAACCGCCGCCCGCGCCGCAGCCCTGAACGCCCGCGCCACGCTGGAAAAGGTCGGGCGCATCCGCAAAGGCCTGTCGGATGTAATTGCCGAACAACAGGCGCTGGTGGACGATTTCGAACACCTGCGCATCCTGCCCGCCAACATGCGCATCCTCGCCTCACGGCTTGAACCGGTGGGCGGGCCAGTGGGGGCGATATCCGACATCTACCTGACGATCTCGGCCGATATCTTCAAAAGGGTCGGCGCCTTTTCGCAGGGCGATGCCTCGCATTGCAAGCGGATGTCGGACTGCTTTGAACGAGCGATCTACCTGATGACCTGCTGGCATCTTCAGGCCGAGGTCGATGCCGCCTCCAAGGCCAAGGATCTGGCCGGGTCAGGCATCGACTGCGCGGCAGAGTTGGCCTTTCTGGATCAGCTGGGCACCAGCTACCGCACGCTGGCCGCACAAGCGATGGAGGATGCCATGGCCCTTGCCCGCAAAATCACCGAAGCCAGCGTCGAGTTGAAGCGCGCCATGCTCAGCCTTGAGACGATTGCCGTGATGGGCCGGGTGGAAAGTGCCCGGATCGGCACGGATGGCATGCGGATCAACGCCACGATCAACCAGCTGCACGAAGGCAACGTGGTCATCTCGCGCCTTCTGTGCGTCATAAACGAGCTTTCGGGCACCATAAACAGCGGCATGCGCAGCATTCAGGGAAATGACATGTCGATCCAACCGGGCCAGAAAGGCCAGCCGACCGTGACCGTTGGACTGATACCCGCAAACTGAGACCCGCAAACTGCGGCAAGCTGACCGGGTCTCCCCCACTAAAACGCGCAAACTTTCAGGCCCGCCGCTGACCAAAGTCCGTCGTTGGCACGGGGCGGGCCAGCCTGCAAGCCCGGGCACGGATCTTTCCCCTACGTGTGCAGGTCCGGCGGACTGCGCCACCAGCGGCTTGCCCTGCCAGACGGATGCCCGCCGGTCTGCCTTGGAAAAGCCGGCTCTGGCCTTTGATCAAGCCTGCGTTCCGGCGCGGCCCCACCACCCAACCACCCAACCACCCAACCACCCCACCACGGCCACGGCCACGGCCAGTCATGTCTTTTGTTGTTGCCATACCGACAAGTCGGTATGGTATTGGCAAGGGGTAACACATGCCACGCCAAGACCAGACCGAACCCGCTTGCCAGCGCCTGATCGACGCCATGACGGATGTGACGCGCACCAAAGGTTATCACGCCACACGGGTCGAGGATGTCTGAGCGGCGGCCGGCCTGACCAAGGGCAGCTTTTTTCACCACTTTCCCAGCCGCGATGCGCTTGGCCTTGCCGCAGCGCAAAGCTGGCGCAAGACCACCGCCGCCTATTTCGCCGCCGAGGAATTCATCCAAGCCCCGCGCGCCATTGACCGGGTTCTGGGTTATGTGGCCCTGCGCAAAGCCCTGCTGACCGGCCCCATCGCCAGCTATTGCTGCTATGCGGGCACCGTTGTGGCCGAAACCTACCAAACCCGCCCCCCGGTCTTCGGCATGGCCAAAGCCGCCATCGACGACCATATCGCCGTCATGGCCTTCCACATCGCTCAGGCGCTGCAAGACAGGGGCACCCCCTCGCCCGCCCGCGCCATGGCCCTGTCAATGCTGATCCAGGCCACGGTGCAGGGTGCCCTTATCCTCGCCAAGGCGGCAAGCTCGCCCGGCCCCGCCCTGACCTGCTTCACCGAACTTGAACGCCACCTGCAACGCGAACTGGAGGCTCCATGACCCGCGCCAGACTGTATTACTCGCCCAACATCAACCCGCGCCTGTGCGTGGCGGTGGCCCGTTATCTTGAAGCTGATCTGGACTATATCCCCGCCAATCCCTTCCACCCCGCCCACATCGACGCCTTCCGCACCCTGAACCCGATGACCCGCGTGCCGGTGCTGCAAGACCCCGACGGCACAACCCTGTGGGAGACTGACGCCATCATCTGCCGCCTGTCGCGCAGCACATGGTCTGACCTGTGGCGGCAGGATGATGACCAGCCCCAGATGATCCGTTGGCTGTCCTGGACCGCCTATCACCTGATGCCCGCCGGAGACGTGCATTACTTCGAACGCATCGTGCGGCCGGCCTTTTCAGACCAGCCCGAACTGCCGCAGGTGATGGATATGACGATGGCGCAGTTCATCGAATATGCGGGCATCCTGAACGACTGGCTGACGGGCCGGACATGGCTGGTGGGCAACCGCCTGTCCTATGCCGACTTTCGCGTGGCGACCCTGATGCCCTTTGCCCGCGCCGCTAAGCTTCCGGTCGACGTTTTTTCGCACATGCTGCGCCATGCAGCACAGTTGGACGAATTGCCCTTCTGGCGCGACCCCTTCGCCGGTCTGTAGCGCCCCATACACGGGGCGCGCTTGCCCCCAAAGCGGGCCTCGTCTATCAGGGACGAAAGGGGATTTCATGCGCATTCTCATCACCAACGACGACGGCATCAACGCCCCCGGCCTTTTGGTTCTGGAAAAGATTGCCGCCACCATCGCAGGCCCGCAAGGCGAGGTGTGGGTCGTGGCCCCGGCCTTTGAACAATCCGGCGTCGGCCATTGCATCAGCTACAGCCACCCGACCCTGATCGCCGAACTGGGCCCCCGCCGTTTTGCCACCGAGGGCTCTCCGGCTGATTGCGTGCTGGCCGGGCTTTACCATGTGATGAAGGATGCAAAGCCCGATCTGGTGCTGTCCGGCGTGAACCGGGGCAACAACTCGGGTGAGAACGTCCTATACTCCGGCACGATAGGTGGTGCCATGGAGGCGGCGTTGCAGGGGGTGAAATCCATCGCCCTGTCGCAGTTTTTCGGGCCGCACAACGCCAAACTGGATGAACCATTCGAGGCCGCCGTCCAGCATGGCGCGGGCCTGATCCAACGCCTGCTGACCAAAGGCATCTGGGATGAGGAAGACTACCGCATCTTCTACAACATCAACTTCCCCGCCCTGCCCGCCGCTGCGGTCAAAGGCACCAAGGTCGCCAATCAAGGCTTTCGCCGCTACACCGCCTTCTCGCTGGAACCGCATGTCTCGCCCACCGGGCGGCAGTTCCTCTGGATCAAGGGCGGCGAACAGGGCCGCGCCACGCTGCCGGGGTCTGACATCACGGCCAATGTCGAAGGCTATATCTCGGTCACGCCGCTGCGCGCTGATCTGACCGCGCATGACCGCCTTGCCGAACTTGCGGCAGCGCTGGCATGACCGACCCCACGCCACCCGATGACAGTGCAGCGATGCGTCAGATGCGCTTCGTCTTCGCGCTGCGCAGCCATGGCGTGACCGACACCCGCGTGCTGCAAGCGATGGAGCGGACAGATCGCGGCATCTTTGTGCGCGGCCTGTTCGCCGCCCGCGCTTATGAGGATATGCCGCTGCCGATTTCCTGCGGCCAGACCATCAGCCAACCGTCCGTGGTGGGCCTGATGACCCAGGCGCTGGACGTGCAACCGCGCGACAAGGTGCTGGAGGTGGGCACCGGCTCGGGCTATCAGGCCGCCATCCTCAGCCACCTGTGCCGCCGTGTTTACACCGTTGACCGCCACCGCCGTCTGGTGCGTGAGGCGGCAGAGGTGTTCCGCGACCTTGGCCTTGTCAACATCACCGCCTTCGCCGCCGATGGTTCGTTTGGCCTGCCCGATCAGGCACCGTTTGACCGCATTCTTGTAACGGCTGCGGCGGAAGACCCGCCCGGGCCCCTATTGGCGCAGTTGAAGATCGGCGGTATCATGGTTTTGCCGGTCGGGCAGTCTGATGCGGTGCAAAGCCTGATCAAGGTGACGCGGTTGCAATCGGGCTATGACTATGAAGAACTGCGCCCGGTGCGCTTTGTGCCGCTGGTCGAGGGTTTGGGCGCGGAATAATGAACAGGCCCCGGCCTAAAGGGCATGGGGTTGGGGTTGGGGTAAAGTTGGGCGAAAAGCCAGACGGGTGGGGTTGCGATGCGTGTTTTGAAGGGTTTTGACAGCGTTTTTAATTTGGGCGCGCTGCCGCTGATGGCAGCCCTGCTGCTGTCGGCTTGCGCCAGCACCAGCAATCTTGACTGGGACCTGCGCAACAACGCCGGTAACACCTCTTCGGCGGTCGAGCGGGCAACAACCTCGCGGCCCTCGGCGGATGGCAATGGGGTGATCTCGTATCCGGGCTATCAGGTGGTGGTGGCACGGCGCGGCGATACCGTGGCCTCGGTCGCGGCCCGCCTGGGGCTGAGTGCGGGTCAACTGGGATCTTATAACGCGTTGCAGTCGGATGACACGCTGCGACAGGGCGAGGTTCTGGCCCTGCCCGTCCGCGTGGCAGCAGAGCCCACAGCCCTGCCCGGCAGCACCGGCGCGCTGATCCCCAATGGTCAGTCCAACGCAGGCACGGGTGGCGGCATCGACGTCGAGGCGATTGCCACCACCGCCATCGACCGCGCGGGCACCGGCACCAAGCCGCAGGCCGGTGCTCAAGGCCAAGCAGGTGCTCAAGGCCAAGCAGGCGCGCTGCCGTTCTCGCAACAAGGCTCGGGCGCGGTGCCGGTGCGCTATCAGGTCAAACGCGGCGAGACGGCCTTCAACATCGCGCGCCAGTTCAACATATCCGCCAAGGCGCTGGCCGACTGGAACGGCCTTGGCCCCGACCTGTCGGTGCGCGAAGGACAATATCTGATCATCCCGACCGCCGCCGATGTGCTGGGCCAACCCGCCGCCGAAACCGTGGATGCCACCCCGCCCGGCCAAGGCTCGCCCACCCCCGAACCGCCCTCGGCCAAACTGCCGCTGCCGACCGAAAAGACCATGACCGCCGCCGAGGCCGCCAAACAAACGCCGCCGACCCCCGATCTGGGACCGCAACGCACCAATGCCTCGGCCTCGGCGATGGCAATGCCGGTCGATGGCAAGATCACCGTGGCTTACGGCGCCAAACTGGCGGGCGGCAAGACCAACCAGGGCATCGACATCGCAGCCCCGGCCGGAAGTGCTATCCACGCCGCGCAAGACGGCACGGTGGCCGTGATCACCCACGACCCGGTGTCAGGTTCGCTGATCGTGATCGTGAAACATGCAGACGGCTTGCTGACGGTCTACGCGGGCCTTGACACCGCCACCGTTGCCAAGGGGGCTGCGGTGAAGCGCGGCCAGACCCTTGGCACTCTGAAATCCGGCAACCCAGCGCAACTGCATTTCGAAGTGCGCCAAGGCCAGCAATCAGTCAACCCTGTCAGCTATCTGCAATAACCCCCGCGTCAATATCCCACCGCCGCGCCCTTGACTGGCCGCCGGAGGGTTTCACACCCTCCGGACCTCCCGTGGGGTATTTATGAACAAATGAAATTAGGGAATCCTTAACCCTTTTTCATTTGTTCATAAGTATCCCCGGGAGGGTCTGGGAGGGCAGGCGGCCCTCCCAGCCGGGTCCGCTGAGCGGCGCTTTAACGGGTTAAAGCGCCACGCTCTCGCGGGCGGCCAGATCGCAGAAGAACTGCCACGCCACCCGGCCTGATCGTGCGCCGCGTGTGGCTTGCCATTCGATGGCTTCCGCCCAGAGGCGCTCTTCAGTGATCGCCACCCCGTGGGCCGCACAATAGCCGCGGATCATGGCAAGGTAGTCGTCCTGCGTGCAAGGATGAAAGCCCAGCCACAGTCCGAAGCGGTCCGACAGCGAGACCTTTTCCTCCACCGCCTCGCCCGGCGTGATGGCGGTTGAGCGTTCGTTCTCGATCATCTCGCGCGGCATCAGGTGGCGGCGGTTCGAGGTGGCGTAGAACAGCACATTCTCGGGCCGCCCTTCAATGCCGCCATCCAGCACCGCTTTCAGCGACTTGTAATGCTGGTCATCGTTGGAGAACGACAGGTCATCGCAGAACAGGATGAACCGGCAGGGTGCCGCCCGCAGATGCGTCAGCAGGCGCTGCACCGAGGGCAGATCCTCGCGCGACAGTTCCACGATCTTCAGATCCAGGCCCTCGCCGCGCACCTGGGCGTGGATCGCCTTGACCAGCGAGGATTTGCCCATCCCCCGCGCGCCCCACAAAAGCGCGTTGTTCGCAGGCAGCCCGCGCGCAAAATGGCGGGTGTTTTTCAGCAAGGTATCGCGCGACCGGTCAATGCCGACCAGCAGGCCCACATCAACACGGGATACCTTTGCCACAGGCTCCAGCCGGTCGGGTGAGGTGTGCCAGACGAAAGCCTCGGCGGACCCGAAATCCGGTGCGGGCAGCGGCTGCGGCGCCAGCCTGTCCAGCGCCGCAGCAATACGTTCCAAGTCAGTCCTGGCCGGTTCGGTCATTCGTCGTCCGGCTCTTCCCACGTCCCATCCAGCTTGGCCTGCTTTTCGGCCGTCTTCTCGAAGTAAACGATGATCCAGATCGAAATTTCATACAGCGGATAGATCACCGCAAACAGGATCATCATCGAGGTGACATCCGGCGGTGCGATCAGCGACGACAGGATCATGATCCCCACCACCGCATATTTCCGCGTCGATTTCAGCCCCTTTGACCCGATCAGCCCCGCCTTGCCCATCAACGTCAGCAGCACCGGCAACTGGAAGCACAGCCCAAACGCCATCAGAAACTGCATCGTCAGCGCAAAGAACGCCTCGACTGAGCCTTGGAACACCACTCCGTGCGGCACCTGGGCCAGCGAGTTGGCACTTTGCATGGCGCCCTTGAAGCTGTCCTGATAGCTCAGGAAGAAGTCAAAGGCGAAGGGCAGCACCACCAGATAAGCAAATCCGCCACCCAGACAGAACATGATGGGCGAGGCGAACAGGAACGGCAGGAACGCCATCTTTTCATTGCGGTACAGCCCCGGCGCTATGAACCGCCACAGCTGAATGGCGATCACCGGGAAGGCCAGTACGAAGCCGCCCCACATCGCGATCTTCAGGGTGACAAAGAAGCCCTCCTGCACCTTGATCAGCACGAATTCGCATTCCTGATGCCGCGCCGCCAACGCCTGACACATGGGCCGCGACAGGAAGGCAAACACATAGCTCCATTCCACATAGCAGATCATGAACGCCACCATATAGGCGACAATCGAGATCATGATGCGGTTGCGCAGTTCCTTCAGATGCTCGATCAGCGGGGCGGCGCTGCCGTCAAGGTTTTCGGTCTGGCTCATGCGTTATCCGCCTTCTTCTTGCGCGAGGTCTTTTTGGGCGCATCCGCCTTGGGGTTTTCCACAGTGGCCTTCAAGGTTTCGGCCTTGACCTTGGTGGTGCGCTTGCGTGGAGCAGGTTCCGGAGTCGCAACCACCGGAGTTGCAGATGCCGGGGTTGCAGATGCCGGGGTTGCAGACACGGCAGCCGGTTCGCCGATATAGGTTCCCGCCTCGATCGCCTTCAGCTTTTCGGTCTGTTCGGCCAGAACCTTGGCGCGCAGGGCCTGCTTGTCATACAGCGCCTGCGTTGCCGGGCCATGGATGGTTGGCGCAGGATTGGGCGTAATCGGTGCGGCCACCGCATCGGCTTCGGCCACGGCCGCCAGATCGTCATCCACCTCTTCATCGGGGTTGGACATGGCCGCGTCACGTTCCGCAGCCGAGGTCAAACTTGAAGCCGCAGGCGTTGCAGGCATCGGCGGCGGCATCAGCGCGCGCGCGGGCATCGTCGCTGCCGAGGTCATCGACGGCTTGGCCGCGTTCTTGATCGGGTCCCACTTTTCGAACTTGTCCGCCGCCTCGCGCACCTTGTCCAGACCCATCGACTTCATCGAGGTTGATGTTTTCAGATCGCGCGCCACGTCGCTGACCCCGGTATCCTTGGCCGCCTGATCCATGGCGCGCGAGAATTCGCGGCTCATCTGGCGCAGCTTGGCGGTGAACCGGCCCAATTGGCGGAACATGTCGGGCAAGTCTTCGGGGCCAATGAAGATCAGCGCCACGATGCCGATGATGATAAGTTCAGGCCAGTCAAATCCGAACATGATGCGTCAATCCCAGGCCGGTTCAGGCCTGATCTTTCTGCTCGATTGGCGTCACGTCCTTGGCTGCGGGGGCAGCGGCAGCAGCGGCGGCCTCGTCCTTGGCGATGTCGGACTTGCCGTCATCAATGCCTTTCTTGAAGGCGTTGATGCCCTTGCCCACTTCGCCCATCAGATTCGAAACCTTGCCCTTGCCGAAAAGTACCAAAACGACGACGGCGATCACCAGAATGCCGATGGGCGATGTCATATGCATGAAAAATCTCCTGTAGGCGCGGAATGCGCCCTGCTGTCAGCCACTCTGCGGATAGACCAACCAAGGGCAAGATGATCTTTGCCGCAAAGCCCGGCCAGGGTTGAGTTTTGCCCGGCTTACCGACATAATTCTGTCAGTAGCCCGGAAACCCCGCCTTGGATTGCCACAAAGCCATGCCCCGTTCTGACCGCCTGTTCGACCTGATCCAGATCTTGCGCGATGGCCGCCTGCACCGCGCCGCCGATCTGGCTGCGGCGTTGCAGGTCTCGGTCCGTTCGATCTGGCGGGATATGGCGGTGCTTTCCGCCTCTGGCATGCCGGTGGAGGGCGAGCGCGGCGTGGGCTATATCCTGCGCATACCTCTGACCCTGCCGCCGATGATGCTGTCGCCACCCGAGATGATGGCCCTGCGCCACGGCATCCGCCTTGTGGCCGCAGGCACCGATCCCGCCCTTGCCGCCGCCGCCCGCAGCCTTGCCGCCAAGATCGCCACCGTGGCCCCCGCACCGCGCGACGATGGCGAGGATCTGTTCACTGCCCGCACCACCGAACCGCAACGCGCTGCCCCGCAACTGCCCGTTTTGCGCAAGGCGATCCGGCAGGCCGAGCGGTTGACCATCGCCCTGCTGGACGATCAGGGCCAGCTGACCCAAGCCGACATCCGCCCCCTTGCCCTGTCCCTGACCGAGGGCACCTGGGTCTTGGCCGCATGGTCGGACCAGAAAGCCGGGTTCGAAGACTTCAGCCTTGACCGCATGCTTGACGTGGTCCCCCGTGGCGAGACCTTCCCGCGTGAGCCGGGCAAGCGCCTGACCGACTACCGCAAATGGCAAACTGCGCACCCCTGACACCCCAAGAATTTTCGCCGAAAATTCTTGGGCCCTCCCCTCGCGCAAAGACGCAAGAAAGTCCGGTAAATCCACCAGCGGCACGGCAAAACTGACCCTGGTTCAGGCCGGAAAGACAAAACACCTGTCGCGCCGGATCATCAGCCACAGCGCCGTGCCGACTTTCGGCAAAAACACCCCCGGCACGGCAGCGGTAAGACGGGAGCCGTCGAACTCCATCTGGAACTCCACCAAACTCTCATAGCCGAGAAAACGGGCGCGGGTGACGGTGCCGCGCGCAGCCGTGCCCTCCAGCGGGGTGGGGCTTGGCCCGCGTCCGGCGCGGTCAAGGTCAATTTTCAGATGCTGCGGGCGGATCACGATGTCGACTGCAGCCCCATCCGCATGGCCCGGCGTAAGGAACGCGCCAAACGGAGTCTGGGTCAGCGCGCCCCGCGAAATCCCGCTTATCACATTGACATCACTGAAGAAAGCCGACGCCGCCCGATCCACCGGCGCGTTGTAGATGTTGTAGGGCGCGCCCCGCTGCACGATGACACCCGCCCGCATCAGGGCAATTTCATCGGCCATCCGCATCGCCTCGTTCGGCTCGTGCGTCACCAGCAGAACGGCAGCACCTGCCTCTTTCAGCAAGTCCAGCGTGGCATCGCGAATGCCGTCGCGCAAGCGATTATCAAGGCCGGAAAACGGCTCGTCCATCAGCATGACCCGTGGCCTCGGTGCCAAAGCCCGCGCCAAAGCCACGCGCTGCTGTTCGCCACCGGAAAGTTCATGCGGATGCTTGGGGCCAAAGCCGGTCAGGTTCACCTTTTCCAGCAGTTCGTCGACGCGCCGCAACCGGTCTGGCGCGTCGCGCCGCAGGCCGAAGGCGATATTGCCCGCCACCGTCAGATGGGGAAACAGGGCGAAATCCTGAAACATCAACCCCACGCCCCGCGCCTCTGGCGGTATGGTGCGGCCCGCGCCAAAAACCTCGACCCCGTCGATCAGAATGCGGCCCTGATCGGGGTTTTCCACCCCCGCAATCATCCGCAGCGTGGTGGATTTGCCGCAGCCAGATGGCCCCAGAAGGCACGTCACCTGCCCCGCCTCAACCACCAAGGACAAGTCATCCACCACCCGCCGCCCGCCATAAGCCCGCGACAACGATTGCACGACAAGGCGCGACGCAGGATCAGGCGGCAAGGTCAACGGCAATTCCCTAGAGTTTTCATCGGAAAACCGTATCAGCCCGCGCCTGTCGCTGCAAGATACCCCCCCGTACCCAAGAATTTTTGTCAAAAATTCTTGGGTGGCATCCGTCACCGCGCCAAAACCAGTTCGGCTTTCAAGCCGCCCAAAGCCTCGGATTGCCCCAGCCGCAGCGTGCCGCCATGGGTGCGGGCAATGTCGGCGGCAATCGACAGGCCAAGCCCGACGCCGCCGCCAAGGTTGGGGTCACGCGCCGCATCCAGCCGGGTGAAGGGCAACAAGGCCTCTTCGCGCCGCGCTTCGGGAATGCCGGGGCCATCGTCCTCCACCACCAACCGCAAGCTGCGTTCGGTCATCTGGCAGCTTACCACCGCCTGGGTGCCATAACGCACTGCATTTCCTATCAAATTATCCAAGGCCCGCCTCACCGCCTGCGGGCGCAGGCTGACCTCTCCTCCACCCGCACCCGCCCCCAAAGTCACCGCCAGCCCGCCGCGCCGCGCCTTGTCAACGACCTGGGCCACCAAAGCCGCAGGATCGACCAGCGCGGTCTCCTCCAGCGCGTCCCCCCGCGCGAAGGCAAGGAATTCATTCACCAGCCGTTCCATATCATCGACATCGCCCAGCAAAGCCGCCGTTTCGTCATCCTCTGGCAGCATCGACAGCCCCAGCTTCAACCGTGTCAGGGGTGACCGCAAATCATGGCTGACCCCCGACAGCATCAGGGTGCGCTGTTCAATCTGGCGTTCGATCCGCGCCCGCATGTCCAGAAAAGCCGTGCCCGCCGCCCGCACCTCAATAGCCCCTCTTGGTTTGTAGCGCAGGGTCTGGCCGCGCCCAAAGGCCTCGGCAGCCGCAGCCATTCTTGTGATCGGCACCAACTGGTTGCGCAGAAAGGCAAACGCCACCGCCGTCATCAGAACGGACGCCAGCAGCATCACCACCAGCAACTGATGCGGATTGCTGGCCGAGACCTGAAGGCGTGGCACCTGCACCAGCATCGGGCCGAACCGCGTGGTCAGCCACAGATCAACCGACCGCGGGTTGGCCTGCAAATCCACCGCGTTCAGCGCCGGCAGCACCTCATGCATGGTTGACCCCACCTCGCGCCCCGACAGATCCCAGGTGTCGCGCCGGTCAGCGTCAGGCGGCGGCCCTGACGCGGGCAAATCCACCGCCATGCCAAGGCCGGTCCCGATGTTGCCCGCCCGCGCCTGCGCCGTGGCCAGATCACCCGCCGCCTGCACCTCGGCCAGCAGATACTGCACCTCGACCGACACGCCCCGCGACATCTGCCGGGTGACACCATCGAAATGCCGCTGGATGAAGATGACCGAGACAACCAGTTGAATGGCCACCACCGGAGCAATCAGAATAAGCGCGGCCCGCCCGTACAGGCTGCGCGGCAGATAGGATTTGAGGCGCAATTTCATCGGCCGACCCTAACCGCCCTGACCAGGCCTTGCAAAGCCCCGGCCTTGGCGCATGGCTTGGCGCAGACGGAAAAAGGGGCAAAAGCGCCCCGCCCAAACGCGCCAGAAGGCAAGGCCCTGACCGCGAGGAAACACCGCAACGACGAATCCCCAAGCACAGCCACCCAAGCACAGCGCCCCAAGCACAGCCACCCAAGCACAGCGCCCCAAGCGCAGCCACCCAAGCACAGCGCCCCAAGCGCAGCGCCGCACTGTCCCCCCAGCGCAGCGCCGCAAAGATGGCGCTTGAGGCCACCGCTTCGAAAGGCAATCATCCTGGCAAAGCCAATCCTCCCCCAACCCAAGGCCTCGCTTGTGCCATGCCCCCGATCCTGACACTGCGCGCCCCAAACCCCGGCCCTTTCACCGGCACCGGCACCAACACCTATCTGCTGGGCCATGACCCCGTCGTCATCGTCGATCCCGGCCCCGACCTGCCGCAGCACCGCGACGCGATCCAGACGGCACTGGACGGTCGCCCGGTGGCAGCCATCCTTGTCACCCATGCCCACCTTGACCACTCTGCCCTTGCGCCCCGCCTGTCTGGCCTGACCAAAGCCCCCGTTCTGGCCTTTGGCGGCGCCTCCGCAGGCTTCAGCCCCCGGATGCAGGCGCTGGCCGCGCAAGGTCTGACCGGTGGCGAGGGCAGCGATCTGACCTTCGCCCCTGACCAAACTGTCACCGACAGCCAGATCCTGACCCTTGGCGACATAACGCTGCACGTCATCCATACCCCCGGCCACATGGCCACCCACATCAGCCTTGCCTATGGCGATACCCTTCTGTCAGGCGACCATGTCATGGGCTGGTCAACCTCGGTCGTCTCGCCACCCGAGGGCGACATGGCCGCCTATATCGCCTCACTGCGCAAGTTGCAGGGGCAGGCGTGGCAGCGCTTTCTGCCCGGCCACGGCGACCCGGTCGAGGACCCGCAAGCCCGTCTGGCCGCCCTGATCGCCCACCGCCTGATGCGAGAGGAACAGGTTCTGGCCAGCCTGACAGCCCAAGCCCCCGCCACGGCGGAAACCCTGGCCCGGCGCATCTATACCACCACACCGCCCGCCCTTTTGCCCGCCGCCACCCGCAACGTGCTGGCCCACCTGATCGACCTTCAATCGCGCAGCCTTGTCGCAGCCGAACCCGGCCCCCTTGCGCAAACCCGCTTCCGGCCGACCTGACCCACCCGCAACGCCGCAAACTGCAAACCAACAACGCCCCAATCTTGCAACGCGCCAAACCCGAACCGCTTGTCTTATGACGATTCCAGTTTCCATGTGAGAATGGAGGCACCGTCCGGCACCTAAGATATGCCGGATGGTGGCGGTGGTCGGATCGTCAACGGCTTGGTCCAGCAGGGACCGTTTTAGAGTGTGATCGCCCCCCGTTGAACAATTGGCGTCTATCCAAAGGGCCTGAACGGATACCCGTGCATCAGGCACGGATGACAAGCAAAGGACATGGGATAGATGACACAACATACCATCGGAGTTGATATCTCGAAAGACTATCTGGACGCCCATTCTCTCCTTGATGGGCGGGCGCTGCGGTTCGGCAACAGCACGGCAGTTCGGCAACAGCACGGCGGGGTTTGGCGATCTGTTGGTCTGGCTACCCGCTAAAGACACCATCTCCCGGCTGGTTTATGAAGCGACGGGGCCGTATCACGCGGGTTTCGAACGGGCGCTTTCGCAGACATGTCCGCTGGTCAAGGTGAACCCGTTGCAGGCCCGGCGCTTTGCCCAATCAAAAGGCACACGGGTCAAGACCGACGCGGTCGATGTTTAGCCATGGGAGCGCTACGGGTCCGAGTGACCATGGCTATGAATGTTGGCGCAGATGGGGGCCGCTCTGGATTTGGCCCCACAGCAGCCCATGTCGGAAAATATGCGCTATCTCAAAGAGTTGCAGATCGCACAGGGGGCCTTGGTACGGGGGCCTTGGTAAAAGATAAGACCCGACTGAGCAATCGCACGCAGACCCAGACCGTTGCCTTCGTCAACACACAAAGCAAGGCCCGTCTGGCCCTGGTCAGCCAGCAGTTGCGCGACATTGACGCCGAAATCAACGCCCGCATCACCGCCGAAAACCCGGGTCGCCGGGCGCTTCAGATCATCAGTTCGATCCCGGCATCGGTGCCGTCAGCGCTGCTGCAATCCTGATCGAAATGCCCGAAATCGGCAGCCAGAACCGCAAACAGGCGGCCGGCCGCGCAGGCCTCGCCCCGATGACCCGCCAGTCTGGTCAATGGACAGGAAAGGCGTTCATTCAGAGCGGACGGCACCACCTGCGCCAAGCCCTCTACATGCCAGCCCTCGTCGCAATGCGCTTCAATCCAGACCTCAAAGCCAAATACCAAGCCCTCCGCGCCGCTGGAAAGCCCGCCAAAGTTGCGCTCAGGGTGCTGATGCGAAAGCTCATCATTCTGGCCAATGAACTCGTCAAAGTAAACCGACTTTGGACCGCAGAAAGACCTTGACCAAGACGGATACTCCAAACCTGCAACGCCCCAGACCCGAACCGCCCCAAACCCACAACCTTTCCGAAGCCTGCATTTTTCCACCCTCCCCCCCTTGCCGCCCCCAAACACCCTTGTTATAGACGCCCCATGTTCGGGCGTAGCTCAGCGGTAGAGCAGCTGACTGTTAATCAGCTGGCCGTAGGTTCGATCCCTACCGCCCGAGCCAAATCCTTCAAGGATTTCAGAATGATAGGGCGTAGCTTCGGCTGCGCCCTTCATCTTTTCCGGGTCCGGGTAACGGTTAGGGTAACAGACCGCACAGGGCCACGGAAAACGAAAAGCCCCAGAGTTTCCGGAGCCTTCTTCTTTGCGCGGCAGAATTCTTGCTAAGGCCGATTCGTCAGAAGTCCTTTGGAAGGCCCGCATCCTTCAGGGTCTGGTTGACCGTATGCCGCGACTTGCTGCCGTGATCGACTGTGAAGTTTTTTCGGGTGATCGGGCTGAACCAAATCTCATGGTCGCCGCGCCCTGCCCTAACCTTTTGACAGCCAGCACGGAGAAGGAGTTCGATCAGTTCGTGATAATAGCCCGCCAAGGCCTAAGCTGCGCGAGGTGTGGGAACGCGCGACGTGCGCTCGGCCATGAAATGCACAGGTAATTCAGAAAGTTGGCCCGAGTAGCCGTTCACTTCGAGAAGGTCGGTGATAGCGCCGATGACTTTGGGCTCAAGTGCCTCTAGGCTTTCGGCCTCGATGTTCAGCCCGTATATATCTTCGCTGCGAGCTACCCACACGCCTGCCTCAGCGTCCCATGTAGCGCGCACAAGAATCATGGTCTTGTCCATGATGTCCTCCCATCGGCTTTTGCCTATTTGAGCAACGATATCACGATCCGGCAAACGATAGTCCATCCTGTGTGCGAAAACGTGAACAGATAGCGATGGCGCAAAATGACAAAAGGCCCCGCGATGTGCAGGGCCTCCCTCTCAGTCATAGCGAAGTTTGACGGTCACCCCTTGGGTATGGCGTCGATCTTGCCAGCCATCTTGTCAGGCCAAACGACAGAATCGCAGTCGTGGGCGATCTGGCCGATTTTCTAGAG
>JAYSQA010000166.1:0-9380 GCA_043721775.1 Rhodobacterales bacterium | reverse complement strand
CCCGGCAGGCCCTCTTTCTGGGCAAAGGCATTCATCCGGTCACAGAACTTGCGCCCCACCGGTTCGCCCTTCGGCCCTTTCGGTGCCGGAATGGCGCGAATTTCCGTCCCCTCCTGCTCCAACAGCTTCGCAAACACTGCAAAGCCCGAACCCCGGAAATGCTCCGTCACGATCTGCATCCTGATCGGATTGCGCAGGTCCGGCTTGTCGCTGCCGTACCACAGCAACGAGTCCCGATAGGCGATCAGCGGCCACCCCTTCGGCACGGAACATTCCGGACGGAAATGCTCAAACAGCCCCTGAATGACCGGCTCAACGGCAGCAAACACGTCTTCCTGCTTCACGAACGACATCTCGACGTCCAACTGGTAGAAGTCCGTCGGGCTGCGGTCCGCCCTCGGATCTTCATCCCGGAAACAGGGTGCTATCTGAAAATACCGGTCAAACCCCGCCACCATGATCAACTGCTTGAACTGCTGCGGCGCCTGCGGCAAAGCATAGAACTTGCCCGGATGCAGACGCGACGGCACCAGAAAATCCCGCGCCCCCTCAGGACTGGAGGCGGTAAGGATCGGCGTCTGAAACTCATTAAAGCCCTGATCCCACATCGCATTGCGCAAATGCCGCACCACGTTCGACCGCAACATCATGTTCTTGTGCAGCTTCTCGCGCCGCAGATCCAGAAACCGATAGGTCAGCCGCGTCTCTTCCGGATATTCCACATCGCCAAACACCGGCATCGGCAGTTCCGCCGCCTCGCCCAACACGGTCAGCCCGGTGGCATAAACCTCAACCCCCCCCGTCGGCAGCTTGGCATTGACCAAGGACGCATCCCGCCCCTTCACCCAGCCATCAATCTGCACCACCCACTCGGCCCGCACCTTTTCAATCTCGGCAAACGCGGCAGAGTCACTGTCCGCAATCACCTGCGTGATCCCGTAATGGTCGCGCAAATCGACAAACAGCACGCCGCCATGGTCGCGCACCCGATGGACCCAGCCCGACAACCGGACCGTCTCCCCCACGTTCGAAGTGTTCAGTGCGGCACAGGTATGGCTGCGGTAGGCGTGCATAGGCATCCCCTTTTCGAGGCTTGTTGGAACTGCCCGCGATAGAACCGCGCCATCAAGCGATGTCAACCCCGCGCCCTTTCATTCTTGTCCAAATATCCCCGCCGGAGGCATCCGCTGCCAGCCAAGGAGGCCTCCGGCGGGGATAATTGGACAAGAATGAAATCACAAAGCCTGCCCCAAAAGCAGCTTCGGCTGCGCCCCCGTCAATCCGGCCGCCTGCCGGATGAACCCGCGTCGCAGGGCAGGCACCCTGTTGACCAGCCCCAGCCCAAGATCACGCAGCCCGCGCAGTACTGGGTTGTCGTTTGAAAACAGCCGGTTAACCCCATCCATCCCCAAAGCCATCAACGTCACATCAAACCGCCGCCAGCTTTGATACCGCTCCAGCACATCCAAGACGCCAATATCCTCGCCCCGCCGCTGCGCGCTCACCAGCACCTCCGCCAATGCCGCCACATCGCGCAAGCCCAGGTTCAACCCCTGCCCCGCCAGCGGATGCACCCCATGCGCCGCATCCCCCACCAAAGCCAACCCAGGCGCCACAAACCGCTCTGCGAGGCTCAGCGACAAGGGATAGGTAAACCGCACTCCCGCCAAGGTGATCTCGCCCAGAAAATCGCCAAACCGGGGCCGCAGCGCCGCCATAAATCCCTCATCATCCATGGCCGCAATCTCAGCCGCCACCCCGTCCCGCTCACTCCACACGATCGAGGAATGATACCCCCCCGCAAGCGGCAAAATCGCCAACGGTCCGCCCGGCATGAAGACCTGATGCGCAGACCCGCCGTGCGGGCGCTCATGCGCCACTGCCGTCACCAGCGCCGTCTGCCCATAGCCCCAGCCCTGCCGCCTGATCCCCGCCCGCAGCGCCGTCCCCGACCCGCGCCCGTCACAGCCCACGATCATCCGCCCCGAAAGCACCCTGCCCGAGGCCAAGGTCACCGACCCAACCCCCTGCGCCACAACGTTTTCCCCCGACATCAACGCAATCATAGGCTCCCCAGCCATCGCCGCGAGGAACCCCGCATACAAATGCCGGTCCTCAACCATATACCCCATCGGCCCTTCTTCAATCTCCGCCGCATCAAACCGCAGCGCGAACGGCGACACGCCCTCCCCCGCCCGCCCATCGCTGGCCACCACCTTCAGGATAGGCTGTGCGGTCACCGGCCAAACGCCCACCGCCGCCAAAAGCCGCTGCGAGGCAAGGGCCAGCGCATAGGCCCGCCCGTCAAAGCCCACCTCCGCCCGCGCCTCCGCCCGTCGCGCATCCACCACGCAGACCGAAAGCCCCGCCCGGGCCAGCGCCAAAGCCAGGGCAGGCCCGTTCAGCCCGCCGCCAATGATCAGAACATCCGCATCCATTCCGCACCTCACAAAAGCAATCTAGGGCACAGCCCCCCCGCCCGCCAGTGCCGCCATGCCGCAGCTCTGGGAAGGGTCCTGCCCCCAACCTCGCAACCGCTGTCCCAGGTAGGATGGGCAATCTGCCCATCTTCCCCGCACAACCGGTCTGCCCATCCTGCCCGCCGTCATCAACCCTTCCCCTTTCCCCCGCCGCCCCCTAACCTGCCCCAAACCGGAGGCGAGAATGACCACCACGTGGAGCCATATGTCCGCAGCCCACCTCGGCCGTGCTATCGAGTCCGGCAAGATCAACGCTGTTGAACTGACCGAATACTTCCTGAACGCCATCACAGCCCACCCTTTCGGCCCCCGCATCTACGCCCGCACCACGCCGACCCGCGCCCAGGGCGAGGCTATGGCCGCAGCCTCTCGCGCCAAATCCGGCCTGCGCAGGCACCCGCTGGACGGCGTGCCCCTGTCGTGGAAAGACCTGTTCGACACTGCGGGCACCGCAACCGAGGCCGGGTCCGCCCTCCTGCGCAACCGCACGCCCCTGCAAGACGCCAAAGTCCTGCAAGTGGCCACCCTGCAAGGCTCGGTCTGCCTCGGTAAAACCCATATGTCCGAACTGGCCTTTTCGGGCCTCGGCCTCAACCCTGTCACTGCGACGCCCCCCTGCATCAACGACGAAGCCGCTGTCCCCGGCGGCTCCTCCTCAGGCTGCGCCGCCTCCATCGCCTACGGTCTCGCCCCCGCAGGCATTGGCTCCGACACCGGCGGGTCAGTCCGCATACCCGCCGCCTGGAACGACCTTGTCGGCCTGAAAACCACCCACGCCCGCCTGTCCCTGCAAGGCGTCGTTCCCTTGGTGGAAAGCTTTGACACCGTAGGCCCCCTCGCCCGCACCGTCGAGGATTGCGCCCTCCTTTTGTCCCTCCTTGAAGGCAGCAAAGCCCCTGACCTGACCGGCGCCTCCCTCTCAAACACCCGCTTCGCCATTCTCGACACCGTCGCCATGGACGACCTGCGCCCAGCCCCTGCCAAAGGATTCACCGACGCCGTCGCCCGCCTGTCCCGTGCCGGCGCTCAAATCACCCACCTCAAATCCCCCGAAGTGGCCGAGGCGATGACATATGCCGGCACCCTCGTCACCCCCGAAGCCTACGCGATCTGGCGCGACATCATCGAGGCCGCCCCCGAGAAAATGTTCCCGAGAATCCTCGACCGCTTCCGCACCGGCGCCCACACCACCGCCGCCGACCACATCGCCGCACGCCGCCGCCTGACCGAACTCCGCCGCCTCTACGCGACCAGAACCGCCGCCTACGACGCCGTTCTGATTCCCACCTCTGCCATTCTGCCGCCCAACGCGGGCCGCCTGATGACCGACGACACCTATTACGTCACCGAGAACCTCATCGCCCTGCGCAATACCCGCATTGGCAATCTCCTCGACCTCTGCGTCCTCACCTTGCCCACCAGCCAACCCTCCTGCGGCATTTCGCTGATGGCCGCCCCCGGCCAAGAGGCGCGCCTTCTCCGCCTCGGGTCCGCCGCCGAACGCGCCCTCAAGTAACCCCGCCCATACCAATCCCCCCGCCCCCCCTTCATTCAGGCTCGAATATCCCACAGGGGTGCGGAGGTGTGAAACCCCCGCTTCTGACGACGGGTGCCGGGCCGTGAAACTCCCGCTTCTGGCGGGGGGTGAGAAACCCCCTCTTTTGGCGTGGATCCGGCGACGATGCTCCCCGCTTCTCTCAACCCCCTCAACCGCAACCATTTTGCCACAACTGCGCCTGCCAACCCCAACCCCCGCCCCGGTTTTTCTGGACCCCGCCTTTCCATCCGGCTAATCTCCGACCAAATCGGGGCGATACGACCCCGAAGACACGAGGCAGCATGGCGTTTCCTGAACGGTTTTCAAACCTGCCGGAGTATGCGTTTCCGCGTTTGCGGAAGCTGCTGGATGCGTATGTCCCAAATCTGGCGCCCGGCGATACCGCCATCGCCATGACCATCGGCGAACCTCGCCACCCGATGCCCGATTTCGTAGCCCCGATCCTCGCCGCCAATATCGCGGGCTTCGGGCAATACCCGCCAAACGAGGGCACCCCCGAACTCCTGACAGCGATCTCCGCATGGATCGCCCGCCGCTACGGCGTCAGCGTTGCGGAAAACCGCATCATGGCCCTGAACGGCACCCGCGAAGGCCTGTTCAACGCAGCCATTGCCGTAGCACCCGAAACCAAGAACGGCCAAAAACCCGCCTTCCTGATCCCCAACCCGTTCTATCAGGTCTACACCGTCGCCGCCGTCACCAGCGGAGCCGAACCGGTCTACGTGCCCGCCACCGCAGCCACCGGCCACCTGCCCGACTACGCCGCCCTTCCGGCAGAAACCCTCGACCGGGTGACCGTGGCCTACCTCTGCTCCCCGGCGAATCCTCAAGGTGCTGTGGCGACCAAAGACTACTGGGCCACCCTCCTCCATCTCGCCGAGAAACACGATTTCCGCATCTTCGCCGACGAATGCTATTCCGAGATCTGGCGCACAGCACCGCCACCCGGCATCCTGCAAGTGGCCCACCAGATCGGCGCCGACCCCGAACGCGTCTTCACCTTCCATTCCCTGTCGAAACGCTCCAACCTCCCCGGCCTGCGCTCGGGCTTCGTCGCGGGCGGGCCCGAAGGCATCGCCCAAATCCGCAAACTGCGCGGCTTCTGCGGCGCGCCCTTGCCGCTGCCGATCCAGCGCGTCAGCGAAGCGGCATGGTCAGACGAGGCGCATGTCATAGCCAACCAACGGCTCTACCAAGACAAATTCCGCGCCGCCGAGGCGATCTTCGCAGGCCTCCAGGGTTTTCAGATGCCCGAGGGCGGCTTTTTCCTCTGGCTCCCCGTCGAAGACGGTGAACAGGCCGCCGTCAAACTCTGGCAACAAACCGGCGTCCGCGTCCTGCCGGGCGCTTACCTTTCGCGCGATTACAACGGGTGCAATCCCGGCAAGTCCTATATCAGGGTCGCCCTCGTGGCACCCAAAGACGAAATGCAGCACGGGCTGACCAAGCTTCGCGACTGTCTCTACGGGTAAGGGTTAATCATGGCATCGTACCAAACGCGTCAACGCGACCCCCTTCTGGACCACCGCGTCCAAGCCATTCTGGAACGCCGGAGCAGAGAGCTGTTCGGCCTGTTCCTCATCGCCCTCGCCGTAGCCTTCGGCCTGATGCTGGCCTCGTACTCCGCGTCTGACCCCGGCTGGATGGTCGCCACCGACCAGCCCGCCCACAACGTCCTTGGCCGCCTTGGTGCCGCCATATCCTCCACCCTGATGACCGTCGGCGGCCTTGGGTCATGGAGCATCCCCACCGTAATCGTCGCCTGGGGCCTGCGCTTCACATCGCACCAAGGGGCCGAAAGAGCCGTCTCCCGCGTCGTCTTCGCCGTCATCGCAGTAGCCTTGGGGTCGGTCTACTGCGCCACCCTGGTGCCGGACGCCGCATGGCCGCACTCCTTCGGGCTTGGCGGCCTTTTCGGCGACACCATCCTCGCCTCCCTCCTCGGCATCATGCCGGGCAGCGCCGCCGTGGCCCTGAAACTGCTGTCTCTGCTGGTGGCCGTTGGCTTCCTTGCCATGCTGCTGTTCGTCACCGGCTTCAACTTCCGGGAACTTCTGCGGATCGCAAGCTTCCTTGCCCTTGGCCTTGTCGTCGCCTATTCGGGCCTGATGGTCGCCTTGGGCAAAACCGCCTCCGGCTCGTTCTCAGCCGCGCAATCCCTGTCCAGCCGCTGGCAGGAACGCCGCGCCAGCAATGCCGAACGTGCCGCCGCCGACTACACCAGCCGCCAAACCGCGAAACAAGCGGCCCGCGCCGTAGCCATCGGCACCGCCCGTATGGCCGAATCCGTGGTCGAGGACGAAGAAGCGCCGGTTCAAAAGCCCAACCGCCGCGCTGCGGCCGTAATCCAGCCGCAAGCCAGCTTTCAGCCCGAACCCTTTGGCCGCCCTGCCGCCATGCACCCAGAATCCCAGCGCTCAGAATCCCAACACCCAGAACCCCTGCGCGGCGACTCCCGCCCGCGCTCACAACCTCAGGCTGCCCATTACGCCCCCCCGAAAGAGCGCACCTCCCTCCTGTCCCGCTTGCCCGCCCTGATGCGCTCGGTCGTGGAACCCGAACCCGAGTTGATCGAACGGCCACTCTCCGCCGACCTGCCCCCCCCCCCCGCCGACCGCATCAGCGCCCGCATATCCTCCGCCATCCGCTCCCGTTCAGGGGAGCCTGACGCCAACATCTCCCCCATCACCGCCGCCATCCAGCGCCGCGAACCCAGCCTTACCGCCCGCCCCCCAATAACCCGCTCGCCTTTGGTGGCCGACACCCGCCCGGCAGCCAACCGTCCGCCAGCCAACCACCCCACGGCAACCCCCATCTCGCAACCCGCCCTGCGCACCTCTGAACCGCCAGTCACCGCCGCCCATATACCCGAGGAATGGGACGACGAAGACTTCCCGCCCCCCGCCACCTGGGATGACATCGCCGAGATCGAGCCCGAACTGCCTCCCGTCCCGCTGAACGTCGCACTTCCCCGGCCTTCCATGGTCGCAGACCGCCGCCCCGTAGCGCCCCTCGTCCAACCCGGCATCGCCCGCAAACCCCTCCCCTCCCGCCAGGCCATAGCCGAGACGCAACCCCGCCTGAAATTCGACGATAGCAAACCCGCCAACGGCTACGAACTCCCCCCCCTTGGCCTTTTGACCTCGCCCTCCACAATCACCCGCAACCCGCTCTCGACCGAGGCGCTGGAAGAAAACGCCCGGATGCTGGAATCGGTGCTGGATGACTACGGCGTGCGCGGCGAGATCGTCGCCGTCCGCCCCGGCCCCGTCGTCACCATGTACGAGCTGGAACCCGCCCCCGGCCTCAAAGCCTCCCGCGTCATCGGCCTGTCAGACGACATCGCCCGCAGCATGTCCGCGCTGTCAGCCCGCGTCTCTACCGTACCCGGCCGCACCGTCATCGGTATCGAACTTCCCAACGCGGTCCGCGAGAAAGTCGTCCTGCGCGAAATCCTCTCCGCCCGCGAGTTCGGCGATAGCGGCCTGCGCTTGCCCTTGGCGTTAGGAAAAGACATCGGCGGCGAGCCCATCATCGCCAACCTCGCCAAGATGCCCCACCTGCTGATCGCCGGCACCACCGGCTCCGGCAAATCCGTCGCCATCAACACCATGATCCTCTCCCTGCTGTACAAACTGACTCCGCAGGAATGCCGCCTGATCATGATCGACCCCAAGATGCTGGAACTCAGCGTCTACGACGGCATCCCCCACCTGCTCTCCCCCGTCGTCACCGACCCCAAAAAAGCCGTCGTCGCCCTGAAATGGGTGGTCTCCGAAATGGAGGATCGCTACCGCAAGATGTCCAAAACCGGCGTCCGCAACATCGAAGGCTACAACGGCCGCGTGCGTGAGGCCCTCGCGAAAAACGAGATGTTCAAGCGCACCTTCCAGACCGGCTTTGACGAAGACACCGGCGAACCGGTATTCGAGACCGACGAATTCGCCCCGGTGACGCTCCCCTATATCGTCGTCGTCGTGGATGAGATGGCCGACCTGATGATGGTCGCCGGCAAAGAGATCGAGGCCTGCATCCAGCGCCTCGCCCAAATGGCCCGCGCAAGTGGCATCCACCTGATCATGGCAACGCAACGGCCGTCCGTCGACGTCATCACCGGCACGATCAAGGCCAACTTCCCCACCCGCATCTCCTTCCAGGTTACCAGCCGCATCGACAGCCGCACCATCCTGGGCGAGCAAGGTGCCGAACAACTGCTCGGCATGGGCGACATGCTCTACATGGCCGGCGGCGCCAAAATCACCCGCATCCACGGCCCCTTTGTCAGTGACGAGGAAGTCGAGGAAATCGTCGCCCACCTGAAATCCTTCGGCCCGCCCGAGTACATGTCCGGCGTCGTCGAAGGCCCCGAGGACGAGAACGCCGCCGAAATCGACAGCCTGTTGGGTCTCGGCGGAGACGGTTTGGACGACAGCTTGTATGACCAAGCGGTAGCCATCGTCGCCAAAGACCGCAAATGCTCCACAAGCTATATTCAACGCAAACTCGGCATCGGGTATAACAAGGCCGCCAAGCTGGTCGAGCAGATGGAGGAACATTCGGTCATCACGGCGGCGAACCATGTGGGCAAGCGGGAGATTTTGATTGATGAGAGGTGAGGGTTTGTATTGGGTGCAAATTGGCGCCAGACTCGAATGAACTGTTAGATGGCACGAATGCCAAAAAGTTGATTGAGTATTTAGCGCTGCGCTTTTCTTGCAGCCCCGATATGGAGGGCGGCACGTAGAAAATGGCGACCTGTAACAAATGCGGCGAAGAAATCGAGTTTCGCTATGTCGATGGCCGCCCAACTCCTATCCATCCAAATGGCTGGTGCCGTGGCTCTCACCCAGCTAAGGCCGAGGCAAATAGCTTCCGAGAAATTTCCAACTATGTTAATCCTAATGCGAGATTCCCAGTTTGTAGAGCAGTTGTGTACTTCAATCAAAGTCCTCACGGTGGCCGGGTATACTTTAATGATTTGGGCTGGCCGTGGCCTAAACACTATTGCACTGACACTACGGGAAGCAGGGCCGATCATGCCGGGAAACAAGAATCTAAAGTAGCAAATGATGTCCCAGCCTCATTCTTCTATGATAGGGAAGGGAGAGTTAAGCGGTTGCTATTTCTTGTTCTCGTCGAAGGGATAGGAGAGAATTACGTCTTTCATTTCAAGAGTCGCATTTCAGGAAAGATCATTAGGCTTCAATTTTCGCGCGCGAGTCTGGATAATGCAGGGCTTCGTGTGAACCCGGGATATTCATCGAATCCCTCTCCGAGAGGGGCTCCGGTCGGTTTCGAAGCCCGCGATGGACTTTTTCCGGGTCTGTGAGCGGCCATCGGTC
>JAYSQA010000165.1:0-19281 GCA_043721775.1 Rhodobacterales bacterium | reverse complement strand
CAACGCACCCAGGGAGCCGACCTCACGCTGCCCGCGCCAGTCGCTCAAGGCTGATGAATACAGACCCTCCCGCCGCAGAATGGCCGAAATGCCGCCGGTCGCCCCGGCCCGGTCTGTTCCACGGCGCCGTCTGTTCCCCGGCGCGGTCTGTCTCCGCCAGGATCCGCAGCTTGTATTTCGCCGAGAAACTGCGCCGCTTCGGCACCGCAGTGAATTCGGCCCAAGCCACTTTGGCCGCCGCCACAACACCGGCAGCAGGCGCCCTCGAAGCAAGACCCTCAGGCGCCGCAGGCAAGGGCGTGGGCAGACGTTCGGACAGTACCATCAGACCGTTCTCCCGCGCCCCCGAGTGTAAACTTCAGACAGTCGAGTGTCTCACTCTTGGTGGCACGGAAGGTGCGGCATTATCGGGGCTGTGCTGGCCCGACGTGTCACTGGCGGCTTGCAAGGCCTGCGGCCCGGCCTTCAGCTTTTCCGCGCCGAGTTGGCCGTCGCCGTTGGTGTCCGACATGCTGACCAGTTTGGTCAGCATGTCGGACAGCGAGGTGGTGCCAGAGGTCGAGGTGGTCTGGCTGGTCGCACCATCGTCACCGCTGCCCCTGTCGGTTGCCGTGCCAGCGGTGGTTTGGCCGGTGCCGGTCAGGGTGTTCAAGAGGGCGGCGAACATCGCCTCGGCCGAGGCACCGCCGCTGCCGGGCGGTGGTTGGTCAGGGGGTAGTGGCGGCCGTGCCGCGGTTTTGGTGGTCGTGGCAGAGGTGGAGTTGGTGGTGGAATTGGACGTGTTGGCGGACAAAGACAGCAGCGCTGCGGCATTGGATCTGCCTGACATGGCAGAGATCATGGGGATACTCCTTCTGGATCGGGTTCCCTGTGGAACCCTGCGCACTATGATCCGGCATGGTTGACAAACCTTCCTGTAACCCTCGGCTTTGGTTTGGCAATCTGGCTAACATTTGCCGAAATTGTCTGGCACGCGGATCAGGCACGCGGATGGGTCTTGTCGTAAACCTCCATCAGGCGGGCGGCATCAACGGCGGTATAGGCTTGGGTGGTCGATAGCGAGGCATGGCCCAGCAGCTCTTGAATGGCGCGCAGATCGCCGCCGGCGGACAGAAGATGGGTGGCAAAGGAATGGCGCAAGGCGTGGGGCGTGGCCGTGGCGGGCAGGCCAAGGCGCATCCGGGCCTGCTCCATCGCCTTGGCGATCAGCCGGGGGTTCAAGGGGCCCCCACGGGCGCCGCGAAACAGCGGGACGGTCCGCAGGGCAGGATAGGGACAAAGGCGCAGGTAGTCGCCGACGGCATCTTTGGCGACAGGCAGAACCGGCACAAGGCGGTCCTTGTCGCCCTTGCCACGAATGCGGATGACGTCGGGCATGGGATGATCGGCCCCGGTCAGGCCCAGCGCTTCCGATATCCGCAGGCCGCAGGCATATAGCAGCGTGGCCACGGCAATATCCCGCGCGCCGATCCAATCTTGTGCGGCATAGGCGCCGATGTCGGTGAGGACTGCGCGTGCGCCCTCCTCTGTCAGGGGACGCGGCAGTTTGCGGCGGTATTTCGGGCCACGGGCGGACAGGACAGTGGTGGTGTCAAAACCCTGCCACTGCGCCAGCCAGCCGAGGAAGTTCTTCACCGCGGACAGGGACCGGGCGAGGGAACGCGCTGAAAGCCCCCTGCCCCGCTCTGCCGCCATCCAGGCGCGAAGGTCGGTTTGTGGCAAGGATTGCAGCACGATGATACCCTCACCGCCGCCATGATGTTGGGAAATGAAAGCCAGAAAGCCGTGCAGGTCACGGGAATAAGCCTCGATCGTCTTGGGCGAGGCACCGTTGATGGCGCGCAGGTGATCCAGCCAGCGGGAAAGCGCCTCGGCCGTCTCGGCTGAAAACCCGGTCAGCCCAGCCATTTGCGCATGACGCGTTCGAAGACGCCGCCGAAGAAAGCCAGAAGATCGGTGCCATGGGTCGGTTTGAACTGATGCGGGTCCTCGGCCCCCAAGGCCAGCATGCCGGGCAGGCGGCCCGGGCCAAGGTCCAGCCGAAGCAGCGCTTCCGAGCGGATCCAGCCCGCCCGTTCGCCATAAAGCGCATCGGTCGAGGGCACAACCTGACGCAGCACCACCGATTTGGTCGGCGTATTACGGCCCAATGACAGGTAATCCGCCACAAACCCCGCCGGGGCGACATGCACGACGGGCGACAGGCGGCTAAGCGCCGCATCGCCTTCGGCCCGCGATTCCACGGCAAAACGGATCGCCTCGACCCGCAGTGTCGAGGCGACATTGGCATTGAGCGCGGTCAGAAAGGCGGGAAAGGTGGTCGGGTCCAGCAGGTGCAGAACAGCCCGGTGCACCTGATTGGTGCCTGCCAGATTTTCGTAAGCGGCGGCAATCACGGTGCGGTGGGTGTCTTCCAGCTTGTCCAGCCGCTGCTCCAGCCGCTCCATCGCAATGCCGCGCAGGTCAACGACATTGGACCCCATGGCCCGTTCGTTGGCCCCGATCAGGGCCTGCATGACGGCCAGATCATCGAGCAGCACTTCCGGCTCGGCCAGAATGCGGTCACGGGTATCGGGATCAATCTTCAAATGCTGTCACCCTCGGGTCTGCTCTGACAGTTAGTATAGCCGATTTCCGCGCCTGTCGCGGCATGAAATGCGCTTGGGCCCGTAAGTGGGTCCCTCTGGTCACAGTCGCGCTCTGCCCATGGGAAATGCCCCCGCAGCCAGGCGGGGCCTGAGCGCAAGGCCGGGCCTGAGCGCAAGGCCGGGCCTGACAGTAAAACCGGGTCAGACGCGCTGGGCGAAAGTCCACCGATGAAGATTTTCTGATGCCTCCTCCCGACGAAGTCTGCTCAGGCAAAGCGCAAACCACCGATACCTGCTGCATTTGCCCTTTGTCGTAATACTCCACGGGAGGTCTGGAGGGTGTGAAACCCTCCAGCGCCGGGCCGGAGCGCGCGGGTGCAGGCTTGCGGGCTTGCGTCCCGGGCGCTAGGCCATGGCAAAGCGGAGGTGTCGGGTGGTCGAGCGGGTCTATGAAGCGCACGAACGGATCGGGGTTCTGACCTGCGAGCCGATTGGCCGTGTGCTGGACTATCTGGCCCCCGAGGGCGGCTGCGGCGATGGCGACTTTCTGGAAGTGCCTTTGGGTCCGCGCCGGGTGTTGGGCGTGGTCTGGGGCAAGGGCGAGGGCTCGTTCGATCTGGCCAAGCTGCGGCAGGCCGGTGCGGTGCTGGAGGCCGCCCCGATGCGGGCCGAGATGCGGGCCTTTCTGGCGCGGGCCTCGGATTACACGCTGACCCCCCTGCCCGCCATGCTGCGTCTGGCGACACGGGCACCGGGTCTGGGCCTGCCGCCTGCGATGCGGCGGACCTATGTGCTGGCAGGCACGGTGCCGAACCGCCTGACCGAGGCGCGTCACAAGGTGGTTGAGGCCCTGCGCGGCGCCGGGGCGTCTCCGGTGACCCTGGGCGAGTTGGCGGACTTGGCCGATGTCAGCACCAGCGTGATCAAGGGTCTGGTCAAGACTGGCGTTCTTGCCGAGCAGGATGCGCCGAAGGACCTGCCTTATCCGTTGCTGGACCCTTTGCGGCCTGCAAGGCTGGCAGGTGACCAGGTCGCCGCCGGGGCCGCCTTGGACGCTGCGGTGACCAAGGGTGGCTATTCCACAACGTTGTTGAAAGGTGTGACCGGGTCTGGCAAGACCGAGGTTTATCTGGAGGCCGTGGCGGCAGCCTTGCGCAAGGGCCAGCAGGCCTTGGTTCTTCTGCCGGAAATCTCGCTGACCGGGGATTTTCTGGCCAGGGTCGGGGCGCGGTTTGGCGGACGGCCGGGGGAATGGCATTCCGGTATGACCGCGACCGAGCGCCGCCGTCTGTGGCGCATGGCGGGTGAGGGCGGCGTGGGGCTGGTGGTGGGGGCGCGTTCGGCCCTGTTTCTGCCGTTCCGCGATCTGGGGCTGATAGTGGTAGATGAAGAGCATGACACCTCGTACAAGCAGGAAGAAGGCGTTCTGTACCACGCGCGCGATATGGCGGTGCTGCGGGCCTCGATCCTTGGCTGTCCGGTGGTGCTGTCATCGGCCACGCCAAGCCTTGAAAGCTGGGCCAATGCCCAAACTGGGAAATATGCCCGGATGGATCTCGGCTCACGCTACGGCGTGGCCGAGCTTCCGGCGATGCATGCCATCGACATGAGGAATGAAAAGCTGGCACGCGACCGCTATATCTCGGCCCCCTTGCAGCAGGCTATCACAACACGGATTGCCAAGGGCGAGCAAAGCCTGTTGTTCCTCAACCGTCGCGGCTATGCGCCGGTGACGATCTGCCGGGCCTGCGGCTATCAGGTCGGCTGCGACGATTGCGATGCACGGATGGTGGAGCATCGCTTCCTCAAGCGGCTGGTCTGCCACCAATGCGGTGCCACCAAGCCGATTCCTGTGGAATGCCCCTCCTGCAAGGTGGCGGGCAAGATGGCGCCGGTGGGACCGGGGGTGGAGCGGTTGGCCGAAGAGGTGAAAGCCGTTTTCCCCGAGGCACGGCTGGCGGTGCTGTCCTCTGACCTGTTCGGCTCGGCACGGGCCTTGAAGGAAGAGATTGTCAAGATCGCCCAAGGGGCTGCCGATATCATCATCGGCACCCAGATCGTGGCCAAAGGGCACAACTTCTCACATCTGACGCTGGTGGGGGTGATCGACGCCGATCTTGGCCTGCAAGGGTCAGACCTGCGCGCGGCCGAGCGCACGTTTCAGCTGATCCGGCAAGTGGCGGGCCGCGCCGGACGGGCGGAAAAGCGCGGCACGGCGCTGTTGCAGACCTTCCAGCCCGACCATCCGGTGATTGCCGCCATCCTCGGCGGCGACGAAGAGGCGTTCTGGGCCGCCGAAGCCGCCGAGCGCAAGGCCGCCGGTGTGCCGCCCTATGGCAGAATGGCCGGGATCATCCTGTCGTCGCCGGACGTGGCGCAGGTCTTTGACTTCGGGGCGGAACTCGCCCTCCGGGACGGCCCTTTGCGCAAGATCGGCGCGGTGGTATATGGGCCGGCCCCTGCACCCATCGCACGCGTGCGCGGGCGGCACCGTGTCAGGCTTCTGGTCCAGGCTGAGAAGTCAGCGCCCCTTCAGGCTGCCTTGGCAGAATGGGTCGGTCAGTTGAAGCAACCCGCCAACCTGCGGCTGGCCATCGACATTGATCCGCAAAGTTTCTTCTGACCGCAGCCAGCATGGGCCAATGGCCCATCCTACC
This sequence comes from Rhodobacterales bacterium, assembly GCA_043721775.1. Classification (GTDB taxonomy): domain Bacteria; phylum Pseudomonadota; class Alphaproteobacteria; order Rhodobacterales; family Rhodobacteraceae; genus Stagnihabitans. The sequence continues at coordinate 14,036 of JAYSQA010000165.1, read as the reverse complement.
CAAATCAGGCACCTGTGCGATTGCACTTTGCCAAATACTCCACCGGAGGTCTGGAGGGTGTGAAACCCTCCAGCGGCCAGCCAAGAGCGCTATATCCTGTACAAGGTAGGATGGGCGATCCGCCCATGGTCCCTGAACTGACGTCAGATCAGCTTGCGGTCGCGGGCGATCATCGCGGCATGGGTGCGGTTTCTGGCGCCCAGCTTGCGGCTCATCGTCTTGACATGCAGCTTCACCGTCACCTCTTGCAGGTCAAGCACGCGGGCGATCTCCTTGTTCGACTGGCCCGCGCAGATGCCGCGCAGCACGTCCATCTCGCGCAGTCTCAGCAGCCCCTCTTCGCCCAGCTCGGGCTTGGTGATCAGTGACACCGGTGCGAAGATATCCCCGCCGATCATGCAGCGCACCGCAGCCACCAGCGCCCGCGACCCCAGCGTCTTGGGCACGAACCCCGCAGCCCCCGCCTCCAGCGCATCTTCTGCCACCTCGGTCGAGATCGACCCCGAGATCAACGCCACCGGTCGGCCGGCATTGGCCGCCATGATCCGCGTCATCCCCTTCAACCCTTCCATTCCGGGCATGTTGTAATCCAAAAGCACCAGATCAAACGAGCCGGTGGCACCAATCAGCGCCTGGGCTTCGGCCACGTCAGAACACACCCGTACATCAGCAATGCCTTCGGCTTCCAGATAAGCGGCCAGGGTTTCGCGCACCAGATCGTGATCGTCCGCCACAAGAATTCGCGTCATCCAATCGTCCCTTCGGGCCAAGCCCGCATTGGTCGCCTTGCATCCGCGTCGTGCGTCCGCAGCTTCGGACTGACTCGTTCTGAGGAGGCCATGCGACGCAACGAAGTGTACGCCATACCTATCCTTAGGGATAGGGCGTTTTCGTTCGCAGGAAAGGGGCGATGTTGCTAAACCCATCAGACTTGCTGAAAGAAGGTGCCTTATGTCCAAACCTGTCTGGAACCGCCGGGTCATTTTAGGTCTTTTAACATGGGCGTTGGCAACCATGCCCGGATTTGGTCAAAACCTGCCGCAATCTGTCGGCCCGACTTTGCTGACGGTCACCGGTCTTGATCCGGCAGACCATCCCGGCGGGCAAATGGCGTTCGATCTGGCGATGCTGAATGCCCTGCCGCAGGCGACGATTGAAACCACCTCGATCTGGACCGACGGTCTGCACCGCTTCACCGGCGTGCCCCTTGCGGCCTTGGCCGGTTACCTGCACCTGACCCATGCCAATCTGCGGCTGCATGCCCTGAACGACTATTTCGTCGACATGCCGCTGAACGAGACTGAAAAGACCGCGCCGGTTCTGGCCTATCAAATGGACGGCCTGCCGATGCCGGTGCGCGACAAGGGCCCGATCTGGATCATCTATCCCTATGATGCCGGGGCGCGATACCGCAGCGACACGATCTACAGTCGCAGTGTCTGGCAACTCGACCAGATCGAGGTTCTGCGCTAGATAAACTGTGTTCCCTTTCGGATCGGAGTCCTGCGCAGTGCCTCAGCCCGCCGCCCAAAACCAGCCCTACGCACGCAAGATGCGCATGGTGGCGGTGGTGGCTGTTCTGGCGGGCATCGCCCTGGGGATTGCCGTGCTGACGGTGGGTGTCATCCACCAGATTGATACGCAAAGCAGCGCCACGTCGGATAACATTCAATGGTCGCTCAGCCAGGTCGATGTCGAGCTTTTGACACTGACCCTGGCACTGGACGACGCCATCGACCAGCCCTCGAAGTTGATGGTCGCACGGACTCGATTTGACGTTTTTTTCAGCCGTATCAATACCCTGCACGTTGGAAGCGTATTTGCGAACCTGCGGCAAGGCCCCGAATTCTCGGCAAGCTTGGGACGCCTGCACCTTTTTGTAACGCAGACCACCCCGCTGATGGATGGCGCGGATGAGGACCTGCGCCGGGCCTTGCCCGAAATCAGCCACCGCGCACACGACCTTTTTGCCGATTCACATCAGATTGCGCTGGAAGGCGTCAGCACCTTTGCCCGCCTGACCGACCTGCGGCGGGCCGCAGTCAAGTTCACTCTGATCGAACTGGCCCTGCTGACGCTGGTGCTGGTGGCAGCGCTGGCGGCCATGCTGTGGCGCGTGGTGCGTTTGGGTCAGGTCAACCAGTTGAAAGCCGCCGAAAACATCGCAACCCTGACGCGGCTGGATGCCGTCGTCGCCACCTCGCTGGATGCCGTGATCACGCTGGACGACCATGGGCGGATCACCGAATTCAATCAGGCCGCTGTGCAGACCTTCGGCTATCGTCGCGATGAGGCGTTGGGTCAGGCGCTGACACTTGTTATTCCGCTGACCGCAGACGGGCACCCGCAACTGCCGCCCCGGAATGAGACGCCAGAGTCGAACCAGCGCCGCCGCAGGGTCACCGCGCGCCACCGCTTTGGCCACATCTTTCCGGCAGAGGTTTCGCTGGCCTCGGCGCGGGCAGGGCGGGTGCATGTGGTCTTTCTGCGTGACCTGTCGCAACAACTGGCCGCCGAACAGGCCCTTGTCACCGCCCGCGACGAGGCGCTGGCCGGAGAGAAAGCCAAAGCCGACCTTCTGGTGGTGATGAGCCATGAAATCCGCACCCCCCTGAACGGCATGATCGGCACCATGGACCTTCTGGACAGCACCGCCCTTGCGCCACACCAGCGCGAGTATCTGCGGATCATGGCGGCCTCGGGCCGGTTGCTGATGCACCATGTCAATGATGTGCTGGACATTGCCCGGCTTGACAGCGGCAAGGCCTCGTTGAACCTGACCCCGGTTGATCTGGCGCTTCTGGTGCGCGAGGTGATCGAGAACCAGTCCCCGACCAGTCTGGCCAATGGCAACGTGCTGACCTTCACCCCAGCCCCTGACGGACGCAGCCTTGTTATGTGCGATGGGGCGATGGTGCGGCAGGTCATGATGAACCTTGTCGGCAATGCGGTGAAGTTCACGCATAACGGCAGGGTCACCGTCGAACTGGCGCATCTGTCGCCCCATGGCCCGACAGAGATCATCGTGCGCGACACCGGCATCGGCGTCCCGCCCGAAGACCTTGGCCGGATTTTCGAGGATTTTGTGACCCTTGACCCGTCCTATGCCCGCCGCGCCTCGGGCACCGGGCTGGGCTTGGGCATCGTACGCCGTATCGTGACGCGGATGGGTGGCAAGATCACGGTCGACAGCGTGCCGGGCGCGGGCAGCACCTTCTGCGTCAGCCTGCCGCTGATCCTGCTTGACGCCGCCCCGCCCGAGCCGCAGGCGGCCGCCGTTGTGGCAAAGCTGGGAGGCTTGTCGGTTCTGGTGGTCGAGGACAACGATTTCAACCGGCTGATCGTGCGCCACATGCTATTGGCCGAACAGCACCGCGTGACCGAAGCGCATGACGGGCTGGAGGGTGTGCGCTTGGCCGATGAGCGGCGGTATGACGTGATCCTTATGGATATCTCGATGCCGGGAATAGACGGTTTGCAGGCCGCGCAGCGCATCACGCAAGGCCACGGCGCATCGAGGGCCACCCCCATCGTGGCCCTGACCGCCCATGCCCTGCACGAAGAGACCGAGCGGTTTCGCGCCGGCGGTATGGCGGATGTGCTGATCAAGCCGATCACCCGCGAGACGCTGCGCAAGGTGCTGGCGGGCCTGCCCAGACCCCAGCTTGCCCGGTCGGCCGATATCGCGAAGTGGGACGATGTCGCAAAGTGGGCCGGGGTCGCAAGATCGGCCGAAGTCACAAAACCGGCAGACGTCGCTAATTTGGCCGAAGTCGCAAGACCGGCAGAGGTGCTGATGGATTTGAAAACGCTGGCCGAATTGCGGGCGGGTCTTGGCGTAGAAAAGGCCTTCGACCTGATCACCCGTTTTCTGACCGATACCGATCATAAGCTGTCTGAACTGACCCAAAGCGCCCCTGATGAAGCTGACGATGGTGATTTTGTCAGTGAGGTTCACCGTATGACGGGCACCGCCGCCATGTTTGGTGCGGTACGGTTTCACAGGCAACTGACGCTGATCGAGGACCTGTGCAAGACCGGCAAGCGGGCCGAAGCTTGCGCCGAAGTGCCCGGGCTGACAGCGCTTTGGCAGCAAACGGCCGCAGCTTACCGGGCAATCGGGTCTTTGGCCCAGGCCTCAAGCTTGCGGTAAAGCGTCGAGGGCGACAGATCCAGCACCCGCGCCGCTTTGGGGATCGACCCGCCATAGCGCGCAAGGGTGGCGGTGACGATGATCCGCTCTACTTCCGCCAGCGGACGGCCAAGCAGGCTGTCCATCAGCAGTTCAGGCCCGGGCATTACGGCGGGCTGCGGGGTCAGGACAGCGCTTTCAGCCATGCGGACCATGTCTTCAGGCAGCATCCGCACGGTTACCGGGCCACCATCGTTCAAAACCACAACGTTGCGGATGACGTTCAGCACCTGCCGCACGTTTCCCGGCCATGGCATGCGGCGGAACAGGTCGACCACGTCTTGCGTCAGCCCGTCAAACCGGCGGCCCTCTTCCTCGGCAAAGCGGATCAGGGCGGTTTCAGCGATCTCGATCACATCATCGCCGCGATCACGCAAGGGCGGCATGTGGATCGGCACGACGAACAGACGGTAGTACAGATCCTCGCGGAACTGGCCCCGGCGGACGGCATCCAGCGGATCCCGGTTGGTGGCGCAGACGATGCGGACGTTGACCTTGATGGGCCGTGTCGCACCGACTGGCAAAACCGTCGAGGTTTGCAGGAAGCGCAGCAGTTTGGTTTGCAAGGCCGGGGCCATTTCACAGATTTCATCCAGAAACAGCGTGCCACCATCCGCAGCCGTAGCCGCACCGGGTTTGTCGGATATGGCGCCGGTGAAGCTGCCCTTCACATGGCCGAACACCTCGGATTCCAACAGGTCATGCGGGATCGCCCCGCAGTTCAGCGCTATGAACGGCCCCTTGGCGCGGGGAGAGTTGCCATGAACGGCCTGCGCGCAAAGCTCTTTCCCGGTGCCGCTTTCGCCGGTGATGAAGACCGTTGCCATCGAACTGGCGACGGAATTGATCTTGCCCTGAATGCGCGCCATCACGTCAGACGAGCCGATAAAGCCACCGGTCCCCTGCCCCGCCGCTTTGGGCGGAAGGCGGCGCAACTGGATGCGTTCGATGGCGTTGCCGACGGCGTTCAGAAAGCGCACCTCGTCGAAAGGTTTGACAAGGAATTCCTGCGCGCCCGCCCGCATAGCCTCGACCGCCTTGTTGATAGACCCGTTGGCGGTGATGATGATCACGCGGGTTTCGGGGCGCACGGCCATCATCTCGGCCATCAGGTCCAGCCCGTCACGGTCGGGCAGGCCAAGGTCCAAGAGCACAACCTGCACGCCGGTTTGCAGAAACTGCGCCATGCCTTCCGCCGCCGACCCGGCGAGGCGCACATCATGGCCCGCACCGGCCAGAACCGACCGGTAGATCAGTTGCAGCGAGGGCATGTCCTCGATCAGCAGCACGGTCACGGGTTTGGCGCGCGGCAGGGCCATGTCAGGGCACCAGCCCCAGTTCGACCGCCATGTCCTGCAAGCGGTCGATCAGAACCTTCAGGCGACGCAGCAGATCTGCGGCATCAGGCGCAGCCAGCACACAGGCGTCATCCCTGGCACAAAGGTTCAGAACTTGGGCCAGATGGTGCAGGTGACGCGCGCCGATGGTGCCGGCGATGGCCAGCAGATCATGGCTGTGTCGGCGCAATTCGCTTCGGTCTTCGGCGGCAAAGCCAGCGGTCAACCCCGCCAACAGAACGCGCAAGTCAGCCCGCAGGCGGCGCATCAGTTCAGGCGCATCGGTCGGGCCAGCCAAGCCCAGCAGCCGCAGCAAAGCCGCCTCGTCAAAGGTGTGCTGCCTTGCGCGGATCATCTGGGTATCGTCAGAGGTCACGCGTTGCCCGCTCCTGTCCGTCACGTCCTGGCCGGCCCAAACCCGGACACGCCCTACAACCGCAGGTTACTCATTCAACGGTCAAAGTCCAGATGGCAACGGATAGGCCCTACCCGTAATGCGCCACCGGTGCCCCGGCCAGCGCGGCCACGTTCAAAAGTCCGCGCACGGTGATCGCGGGGGTGACGATATGCGCCCGGTTGCCCATGCCCATCAGGATCGGCCCAACCTCCAAGCCGCCCGCTTTCATCTTCAGCATGTTGCGCGCAGCATTGGCGGCATCGGTATAACCGAAGATCAGGATGTTGGCGGGGCCCTTCAGGCGGCTGTTCGGAAAGATGCGGTCACGCAGCTCATCATCCAGCGCCGCATCAAGGCTCATCTCGCCTTCATATTCAAAGTCGCATTCCAGGGCGTCCATGATTTCCATGGCCCCACGCATCCGGCGGCCTGAATCGCTGTCAAGGTTGCCGAAGCTGGAATGCGAACACAGCGCCACCTTGGGTTCCACGCCAAAGCGGCGGGCATGGCGGACGGCCCCGATGGCCGCCATGGCGATCTGGTCCGGCGACGGAATCGGGTTGACCTGCGTGTCAGCCACAAACAGCGGGCCATCCTCCAGGATCATCAGCGACAAAGCGCCAAGGGGATGCTGCCCGCCGCGCGCCAGAACCTGACGCACATAGTTCAGGTGCCACAGATATTGCCCGAAGGCACCGCAGATCATGCTGTCGGCATCGCCCCGATGCACGGCAATCGCCGCAATGGCGGTGGAGTTGGTGCGCAGCACGGCGCGTGCCGTATCCGGTGTCACGCCCTGCCGTTCCAGCAACTGGTGATAGCTGCCCCAATAGTCACGGTAGCGGTGGTCGCTTTCCGGGTTCACGATCTGGAAATCCCGGTCTGGCCGGATCGACAAGCCAAAGCGTTCACAGCGGGCGCTGATCACATCGGGGCGGCCGATCAGGATTGGCTTGATGGTCATCTCTTCCAGCATGGCGCTGGCGGCACGCAGAACGCGTTCATCCTCGCCTTCCGCAAAGATGATCCGGCGTGACGAATTGCGGACCGAGTCAAAGACCGGCCGCATGATGAGGGCAGATTTGAAAACCGAACTGTCCAGCTTCTGCCGGTAAGCGTCCAGATCGTTGATCGGGCGCATCGCCACGCCGGTTTCCATCGCGGCCTTGGCAACTGCACTGGCCACGACGCCAATCAGGCGCGGGTCAAAGGGTTTGGGGATCAGGTAATCCGGCCCGAAGGTCAGCTTTTCCCCAGCATAGGCGGCAGCCGCCTCGGCACTGGTGGTGGTGCGGGCCAGGGCCGCGATGCCTTCGATGCAAGCCAGTTCCATTTCCGCGTTGATTGTGGTGGCGCCGACGTCCAATGCGCCCCGGAAGATGAAGGGAAAGCACAGCACGTTGTTGACCTGATTGGGAAAATCGCTGCGTCCGGTAGCGATGATGGCATTGGGCACCGCCGCACGCACCACATCGGGCAGAATTTCCGGGCTGGGGTTGGCAAGGGCGAAGACAATCGGCTGACGGGCCATCTTCTTGACCATATCCGCCGTCAGCACACCGGGGCCCGAAAGGCCAAGGAACAGGTCCGCGCCCTCAATCACATCATCCAGCGTGGCGGGTGTAAAGCCTTGGGCATATTCGGCCTTTTGATCGGTCATCTGATCGACCCGGCCATGGTAGACCAGCCCCGCAAGGTCACACAGCCAGACATTCTCGCGCCGCACACCCAGCTTCAGCAGCATGTTCAGGCAGGCAATCCCCGCCGCCCCGCCCCCGGTCGAGACAACCTTGATATCGCCAAAGGCTTTCCCGGCGACATGCAGCGCGTTGGTGGCCGCGGCCCCCACCACAATCGCGGTGCCGTGCTGGTCATCGTGGAAGACCGGAATCTTCATCCGTTCCCGGCATAGCTTTTCGACGATGAAGCAATCGGGAGCCTTGATATCCTCAAGGTTGATGGCACCAAAGGTCGGCTCCAAAGCGCAGACGATGGCGGCCAGCTTCACCGGGTCGGGTTCGTTCAACTCGATGTCAAAGCAATCAATGTTGGCGAATTTCTTGAACAGAACCGCCTTGCCCTCCATGACAGGTTTCGAGGCCAGCGCCCCGATGTTGCCCAAGCCCAGTACCGCAGTGCCATTGGTCACCACCCCCACCAGGTTCCCGCGCGAGGTGTAGCGGCTGGCCGTCGCAGGGTCTGCCTTGATCTCCAGACAGGCTTCGGCCACGCCGGGGCTATAGGCCCGCGCCAGATCCTTGCCATTGGCAAGGGGCTTGGTGGCCCGGATCTCCAGCTTGCCCGGTTTGGGGAATTCGTGGTAATCTAGCGCCGCTTGCCGCGCATTGTCCGCCCGTGCTTCGGTCATGTCCGTCTCCTCAACCCGTCTTGTCACCCTGCCAAAGCCGGGGCCATCCGGCTGCCGCTGGGTTTTCGGCAACACACCCGTCGCTTCTTGCAAATCACCGGGGCGAGGGCCACCATGTCGCAAACCGAAAGAGAATGCCATGCCCGATCCCCAATCCGAGACCCGTGCCGAAACCGTTTTGCCCACCACGGATCTGCGCGGCGACCTGCCGTTCTTCACCAAGACGCTGAAAATGCGGCTCGACATGATCTATCCGGCTGACAACCCGCATGTCGCGGTGATCTCTGGCCACGGCTTGCGCCTGCGGCTGGATGCCGAGGCGAAAACCGCCTCCGGCCTGATCCGCATCCTGTCTGATGATTGGGCGGGAATTGCCGAGGGGAAAGCTTCGCTGACCTCTCCGGGCGGCACCCAAGTCGAACTGGACGAGTTGAACCCGCCGCTGGTGATGCCCAAAACTGAACACGCCTTTGTTGTACGCCGTCTGGCCGACCAGGCGCCTTGGGTGATTGGCCGCGCCGGGATGATGTACCGCGACCTTGTGCCCACCCGCCTTGGCGGGGCGATGATCGCCAGCCACATCCGCGTGCCCGATGGCCGCGTGCCGGACCTGGTGCATTTCCACAAGGTCGGCTTCCAGCTGATCTTCTGCATCAAGGGCTGGGTCGATGTGCTGTACGAAGATCAGGGCAGCCTGCGCCGCCTGCACGCCGGAGATTGCTTCATCCAGCCGCCCACGATCCGCCACAGGGTAGTGGAATCCGGTGACGGCATCGAGGTCATCGAAATCGGCGTCCCCGCCGAGCATATCACCGAAATCGACCATGCCCTGACCCTGCCCAACGAAGCCCTGAACCCCGACCGCGAATGGGACGGCCAGCGCTTCGTCCACAACGTCGGGCAAACCGGCACCTTCGCCCCCTTCCGCATCCCGGGGTTCGAGGCGCGCGACACCACGATCAACGCGGGTACCAAGGGCGTGGCCTCCGTCATGGTCGCCCGCCCTGCGGGACAAGCCCCGTGGACCAAGCACGAAGGCGATATCCTTTTCACCTTCGTGATGTCCGGCGAAATGACCCTGGAGGGCGAGGGTAAGGCCCCCTGGCGCCTTACAGCAGGCGACGCTTTTGTGATCCCGCCGGGCATGGCCACCCGCTACGCTGAAACCACGGCAAACTTGCAACTCCTCGAAGTCTCGCTCCCCGGCAGCTTCAAGACCATCACCCTCTGACGCCACGGCCCCACCCAAGAATTTTCGACGAAAATTCTTGGACTTACCCGTCAGTGCCCTGACCTGTCCAAGCTGAAGGCTTGCATGACCGGTGCAATCAGCCCACAATTCCTGCCCAGATGGTCAAAGGAGTTTCCATGCTTCTGCAACTTGCCACCAACGTGCGCCTGCGCGCATATGCGCCCTATTCCCGCTTCAAGGTTGGCGCCGCCCTGCGCAGCACCTCCGGTGCCATTCATGTCGGCTGCAATGTCGAAAATGTCGCCTACCCCGAGGGCACCTGCGCCGAGGCCGGGGCCATCGCCGCCATGATCGCGTCAGGTGACACCGCAATTGCCGAAATTCTGGTGATTGCCGACAGCCCCTCGCCGGTGCCACCTTGCGGCGGCTGCCGCCAGAAAATCGCCGAATTTGCCGCCCCGGACGTCAAGGTAACCCTCTGCACCACGGATGGCGCGCAATTCGTGATGACCGTGGCAGACCTTCTGCCCGGAGTGTTCACCGCCGCCCATATGGCGAAAGTCTGATGGACGCCCGCGCCATCATCGCCAAGATCCGCGATGGCCGCGTGCCATCCGCTGACGAATTGAAATGGTTCGCCACTGGCCTTGCCACGGGCGACGTGACCGATGCCCAGGCTGGCGCTTTCGCCATGGCCGTGCTGCTGAAAGGCCTCGGCGAGGCGGGCCGGGTCGCGCTGACGACAGGCATGCGCGACTCGGGCCAGGTGCTGGAATGGGATCTGCCGGGCCCGGTCATCGACAAACACTCCACTGGCGGCATCGGCGACTGTATCTCGCTGCTGCTCGCGCCCGCTTTGGCCGCTTGCGGGGCTTATGTGCCGATGATTTCAGGCCGGGGCCTTGGCCACACCGGCGGCACGCTGGACAAGCTGGAGGCGATTCCCGGCTTTCGCACCGGGCTGGCTCAAGACCAACTGCGCCGCCAGATGAAGGAAATCCGCTGCGCCATCGTCTCGGCCAGCGCCGAGATTGCCCCCGCCGACCGCCGCCTTTATGCCATCCGTGATGTCACCGGCACCGTGGAAAGCATCGACCTCATCACCGCCTCGATCCTGTCCAAAAAGCTGGCGGCGGGGTTGGAAGCGCTTGTTCTTGATGTCAAATGCGGCTCCGGTGCCTTCATGAAAACGCTGGAGGATGCCGAGGCGCTTGCCCGCGCCCTTGTCTTTACCGCCCAAAGGGCCGGCTGCATGACCTCCGCCTTGATCACCGACATGAGCCAACCACTGGCCACCGCAGCAGGCAACGCGCTGGAAGTGTCGGAAGTGATGGAGACGCTGACCGGCACCTCGGTCAACGCGGCGCTGTGGGACCTGACCATGGCCTTGGGCGGCGAGGCACTGGCGCTTGGCGGCATTGCCGATGACGTGCTCGATGGCGAAAGCCGCATCGCCCTGGCGCTGGAATCCGGTGCCGCCGCCGATGCCTTTGGCCGCATGGTCGCAGCGCAAGGCGGCCCGGCTGATTTCGTCGACCGCTGGCCCGACCGCCTGCCCGCCGCCACCGTGATCCGCGAGGTGCCCTGCCCCCGGCAAGGCTTCGTCCAATCCATCGACGGCGAGGCTTTGGGTCTGGCTGTGGTGCGCCTTGGCGGTGGCCGCCAGCGCGAGGGCGACAAGATCAACCCCTCGGTCGGTCTGTCAGACCTTGCCGGGATCGGCGAAGATATCGGGCCGGGCGACCCGCTGTGCATGGTCCACGCCGCCACCGAAGCGCAGGCCGAAGAGGCGATCCGCACGATTCAGGCCGCCTATGCCTTGGGTGACACGGCCCCCGCCGACCCGCCGCTTGTGCTGAAAAGGATCGCCTGATGGCCGGTGAGCGCAATCGCGCCTACCTGATCGTAATGGATTCCGTCGGCTGCGGCGGGGCCCCCGATGCCGCGGCTTTCGGCGACGAGGGTGCCAACACCCTTGGCCACATCGCCGCCGCTTGTGCGGCAGGCCGCGCTGAAGATGGCCGCTCTGGCCCCTTGAAAATGCCCAACCTGGACGCCTTGGGCCTTGGCGCCGTCCTTCGTCTGGCCTCCGGCGCAGAAACAATCCTCACCGCCATGCCGCAAGGCCGTTGGGGTGCGGCACAGGAAATCTCACGCGGCAAGGACACGCCTTCCGGCCATTGGGAGCTGGCTGGCGTGCCGGTGCCATGGGACTGGACCTATTTCCCCGACACCGTCCCGGCCTTCCCGGCTGACCTTACGGCACTGGTCTGCAAACTGGCGGGTACGACAGCCATCCTTGGCAACTGCCACTCTTCCGGCATGCCGATCATCGCAAAGCATATTGTCGAGCACCTGCGCACCGGCTGGCCGATCTGCTACACTTCTGCCGACTCGGTGTTTCAGATTGCCGCCCATGAAGATGCATTCGGGCTGGACCGCCTGCTGAAGCTTTGCACCGACCTTGCCCCCCATCTGCATGCCATGAAGGTCGGCCGCGTCATCGCCCGCCCCTTCATCGGCACGCCGGACAACTTCAAACGCACCGCCAACCGGCATGACTACGCCATCGCCCCCCCTGCGCCCACGCTGCTGGACTGGACGTCAGACGCAGGCCGCGCCACCCATGCCATCGGCAAGATCGGCGACATCTTCTCGATGCACGGGATCGGCAAGCTGTGGAAAGGCAAAAGCGACGTTGACCTTTTCGATCATCTGGACCGCCTTGGATCTGAAGCTGAACCCGGCTCCTTGACCTTCGCCAACTTTGTCGAGTTCGACAGCCTTTACGGCCACCCGCGCGACGTGTCCGGCTATGCCCGCGCGCTGGAATGGTTCGACACCCGCGCCGGGGCCTTCCTGCAAGCCCTGCAACCCGGCGACCTTGCCCTGTTCACCGCCGACCACGGCAACGACCCCACCTGGCGCGGCACCGACCACACCCGCGAGCGCGTGCCCCTTCTGGTCGCGGGAACAGGTACGGGCCCCCTCGGCATCCGCGCCTTCACCGATGTTGCAGCCTCTATCGCCGCCCACCTTGGCATTCCCGCCCAAGGCCCCGGAAAGTCATTCCTGTGATCCGCGCCACGCCTCAACCCAAGAATTTTCGTCGAAAAATCCTGGGCTTGCCGGAAGAAACCGCATGACGCCCAAACTCGAACTTCACCTCCACCTTGAAGGTGCCGCCCCGCCGCGATTTATTGCAGGCCTGGCGAAGGAAAAGCATATCGACATCGCCGGCATCTTCACCGCCGACGGAAACTACCGCTTCGATGGCTTCGCCGAGTTCATCAATATCTATGAAGCCGCCTGCACCACCCTGACCCGACCCGAGGATTACCAGCGCCTGACCCGCGCCGTGCTGGAAGCGCAGGCCGAGCACGGTGTCATTTACACGGAAATCTTCCTCTCCCCCGATTTCTGCGGCGGAAGGGACCGGGGGGCGTGGCGCGAATATCTGGCCGCCATGCGTGAAACAGCCGATGCGCTTCAGCGCGAGGCTGGCATCACCATGAAAGCCATCGCCACCTGCATCCGCCATTTCGGCCCCGACAAGGCCCGTCAGACCGCCCTTTGCGCGGCTGAAACGGCGGGCGATTTTCTGGTTGGCTTCGGGATTGCCGGGGCGGAAACCATGGGCAAACTCAAGGACTTCTCCTGGTCCTTCGATGCCGCCCGGGAAGCCGGCCTCAAACCCACCGTTCATGCTGGTGAGTGGAAGGGCCCGTCCGAAGTGCGCGACGCCCTCGCCTTGGGTGCCTTGCGCATCGGCCATGGCGTCAGGGCCATCGAGGATCTGGCACTGGTCGATGAACTGGCGGAAACCGGCATCGTGCTGGAGTGTTGCCCTGGCTCGAACGTCGCGCTTGGCATCTATCCCAGCTTTGCCAAGCACCCGATTGGCCAGCTGTATCACCGGGGCGTCAAGGTCACCGTCTCAACCGACGACCCGCCGTTCTTTCACACCACCCTGACCCGCGAATACGAGATGCTGCACGAAGCGTTTGACTGGGATGACGGCGTCTTTGCCACGCTCAACCGGACTGCCCTTGACGCGGCCTTTTGCGACAAGGATACGAAAGACAGGATTGGCAAGCTGCTGGAGGCTGCAAATGTCTGAGACTCTGCCCGCGTTCAAGAACCTGACCGTCGTAAGCCACCCCTTGGTGCAGCACAAACTGACCCTGATGCGCGAGAAAGACACCTCCACCGCGTCGTTCCGCCAGTTGCTGCGCGAGATCAGCCTGCTTCTGGCCTATGAGGTCACCCGCGAACTGCCGATGACCACCAAAAAGATTGAAACCCCGCTTTGCGAGATGGACGCCCCGGCGATTGACGGCAAAAAACTGGCGCTGATCTCGATCCTGCGGGCGGGCAACGGACTTTTGGACGGCATTCTGGAACTGATCCCGGCGGCGCGCGTCGGTTTCATTGGCCTGTACCGTGACCATGAAACCCTGCTGCCGGTGCAGTATTATTACAAAGTGCCGGATCATCTGGACGAACGCGTGTGCATCGTCGTCGATCCGATGCTGGCAACCGGCAATTCC
>JAYSQA010000164.1:0-1673 GCA_043721775.1 Rhodobacterales bacterium | reverse complement strand
GGCGGGCGTTTGTCCCGGCTGGGCGAAGATGTGACCGAGACGCTGGAGGTTATTGCGCGGCAATGGAAAGTCATCCAGCACGTCCGGGAGAAGTTCAGCTGCCGTGATTGCGAGACGATCAGCCAGGCACCGGCGCCCTTCCATGTCACTCCGCGTGGCTGGGCGGGGCCGAATCTTTTGGCGATGATCGCGTTCGAGAAGTTCGGTCAGCATCAACCTTTGAACCGCCAGGCCGAGCGTTATGCCAAGGAGGGCGTGCCGATCAGCCTGTCGACCATGGCCGATCAGGTGGGTGCCATCTGCACGGTGGTGGCACCGCTCCACAGGCTGATTGAGACGCATGTCTTTGCCGCCGAACGCCTGCACGGCGACGATACGACCGTGCCCGTGCTGGCGCGCGGCAAGACCGATGTCGCCCGATCATGGGTCTACGTCCGAGATGATGGTCCCTTCGGTGGCCCGGCCCCGCCAGCGGCGGTGTTCTACTACTCCCGCGATCGCGGCGGAGCGCACCCGCAGGCTCATCTGGCGGCGTATCAGGGCCTTCTCCAGGCTGACGCGTATGGCGGCTACGCCAAGCTGTATGAACCCGGCCGCACCCCCGGTCCGATCATCGAAGCGGCCTGCTGGGCTCATGCGCGACGGAAGTTCTTCGTGCTGGCCGACCTGGCCCAGAACGCCCGGCGCCGCGCACATGGCAAGACGCCGAGCTTTGTCTCGCCGCTGGCGTTGGCAGCGGTTGGCAAAATCGATGCTGTGTTCGCCATCGAGCGCGAGATCAATGGCCAATCTGCCGCTGAGCGCCGGGCCGTGCGCCAGAGACAAAGCGTGCCATTGGTGGGGGAATTCGAAAGTTGGATGCAGCAGGAGCGTGTCCGGTTGTCGCGCCATGACGAGGTCGCCAAGGCGATGGACGACATGCTCAAGCGCTGGGCAGCCTTCAGGCGGTTCCTTGATGATGGGCGGGTTTGCCTGACCAACAACGCCGCAGAACGTGCGTTGAGAGGCATCGCCCTGGGTCGCCGCTCCTGGCTGTTTGCGGGGTCGGATCGCGGCGGAGAAAGGGCGGCGATGATGTACAGCCTGATCGTGACCGCCAAGATGAACAATGTCGATCCGCAGACTTGGCTGGCCGATGTTCTGGCCCGCATCGCCGAACATCCGATCAAGAGGCTTGACGAACTTCTGCCATGGGCGTGGCACGCGAAGCAGCAGCGTCAGGCAGCCTGATCAGGGCCGCACCTCCGCAGTGTTCGGCGGAGGATTACGCTTTGGAAGCCGTTCGCAGCCTGATCGCGCGCGCAGTTTTGCACCCTGCCAAGAATGGCCAGGGTGTTGAAGTTGAGCTGATGGGAGAGATTGCCGCGATGATTGATCTGGCACTTGGCCGATCAGCCTCGCAGATTTCTGCGGGAGATCGTGATCTGTTCTCGGGTTCAGTAAAAGTGGTTGCGGGGATAGGATTTGAACCTATGACCTTCAGGTTATGAGCCTGACGAGCTACCGGGCTGCTCCACCCCGCGTGGGTGATTTATGTGGTGGTGCGGTTTGGGTGTTGTGTTTTGTGTAGGTGGGTTGGAAGACCTGGCGGCGACCTACTCTCCCGTGTCTTGAGACACAGTACCATGGGCGCTGGGGCATTTCACGTCCGAGTTCGGGATGGGATCGGGTGT
>JAYSQA010000163.1:0-1731 GCA_043721775.1 Rhodobacterales bacterium | reverse complement strand
GAGTTGCCAAGCAACCTCGCGCTCCACAAGTTTGGCGCGCGGATTTGGCTGGCGCGGATCATCATTACCTGGGGTGTCGTGCAGTCCCTGACGGCGTTTGTCCCGAACGCGACCTTTCTCAGCATCATGCGCCTTGTGCTTGGATTGGCGGAAGCGGGGTTTGCGCCCGGGGTTCTGTTCTACCTCACGCTCTGGTTTCCGAAACGGCATCGCGTTCGTGCCACCGCGATTTTCCTGATCGCCACTACGCTGGCCAACATTTTCGGCGTGCCGGTCGCGAACGGGCTGATTGCCTTTGGCGATGCCTATCTTCCGTTTGGACTGACGGGTTGGCGCTTCCTGTTCCTGGCAGGCGGAATTCCCGCCATCCTGCTCGGCATTCTCAGCTACAAGGTTCTCTTCAATGGCCCGGCGGATGCCACCTGGCTGACGGCGAGAGAGAAAGAGATCATTGCCGGCGAAATGGCGGCGGACCGTAGCGAACTCGGCGTTCGCGACATGCCACTGTCGGAGACATTGAGGAACCCGAAGGTGTGGCTGCTCGGCCTGGCCTATTTCGGCATCGTCTATGGCGGCTACTCGCTGACGTTCTTTCTGCCGACGATGGTGGATGGATTCCAGCACCGGTTCGGCACCGTTTTCACCGGATGGTCGAAAACCCTTCTGACCCAGATTCCCTATATGATCGCGGCGTGTGTGCTGATCACCGTCGGCTACCTCGTCGACAAGAGCGGAAAGCTCGGGAAATATGCGCTGATCGTTACCTTCGTTGCCGCCTTTGCGGCGGTAGGCGCCAATTATTCCACCGAACCCTATTTGCTCGTGGTCCTCTTGTCCGGCGTTCTCTGCGCGTCATCGACCGGGGCGGCGCTCGTCTTCTCGGTGATCCCGAAACTCGTCGATGGCCGCGGCGCGGCTGCTTCGCTCGCGATCGTCAGCAGCGTCGGAATTTCGGCAGGCTTTTTTGGACCCTTCATCATGGGCTGGTTGAAGGACCTCACCGGAGGATACTCGGTTGCGATGTGGATTATCGCAATCATTCTGATCTTTTCGGGCGTGATCATCTTTATGATCGACTCGTCGGTTAAGAAGCGGATCTCACCGGTCGTCGTCCAGGCCCCGGACGCCGCCGTTGGCGCAAGGCGGCCGGCCTGAGACCGATCTCTGCACCAAACCAGTTGACGCCCGGCGGCATCCGATCAGGCCAGGCCCGAAGGAAGAAACGATGAAACAGACGATGGCATACAAAATACTTGCCCGCGCTTCGGGCAAGGCATCGGTCAAGGCGGGTGACGTCATCCTCCCGAAGGTGGAGATCGTCGCTTGCCTCGACACCATGGCCTTCATCGATGCCTTCGACAAAAAGGGTTACAAGGTCTGGGATCCGTCCCGGATGGTCGTTTGTTTCGACCATTCATTTCAACCTGACTGGATGTATCCGGCCGTCAAGGTCCATCCGAAGATCAGGAAGTTCGTGCGGGATCAAGGGATACCTGCCGAGAATTTCTACGACATCGGGCGCAACGGAATTTCACATCATATTCCGGTCGAGCAGGGCTTCGCGCTTCCCGGCACGGTATGTCTGGGTATGGATACGCAAAGCGCGACCATGGGGGCCGCCAACTGTTTCGCCATGCCGTGTTTCGAGATCGTGCCGGTATTACTCACGGGCGACGTATGGCTGCAGGTGCCCGAATGCGTTCAGGTGCGGCTTGTTGGCGAACTGCCGAC
>JAYSQA010000162.1:0-29866 GCA_043721775.1 Rhodobacterales bacterium | reverse complement strand
TGCTCGCCGAGCACCGATCCGCGCGGGGTGTCGCGCACATCGGCCCCGTATGTAGCGGCCAGGTCGTCGCGGAACCGGCCTTCGATGCGCACTTTCATGAACGGGCGCGGGCCATCGGTGAGCGGCACGGCAGGCTCGGTCTCGGACCGGGCGAACTCGGCGAGCAACCCGAGCTTCCAGGCGCGGCGCTCGAGTTGCCAGACGCCCAACCCAACCAGGACGGCGAGCATCAGCAGCGTGCTCACCCCCGGCACCACCAGGCGCCGGGCGAGGGTCACTCGGCGGCGAGGGCGCCGTGGCCCCACCAGTAGACGGCGATGAACAGGAACAGCCAGACCACGTCCACGAAGTGCCAGTACCAGGCCGCCGCTTCAAAGCCGATATGCGCCTCTGGGGTGAAGTCGCCCTGATAGGTGCGGATCAGGCATATCAGCAGAAAGATTGATCCGATGATCACATGCGCGCCATGGAACCCCGTCGCCATAAAGAACGACGCGCCATAGATGTTGCCGGCAAAGCCGAAGCCCGCATGCGCGTATTCGTAAGCCTGAAAGAAAGTGAACATCACGCCCAGAATAACCGCCAGTGTCAGACCCTGCTTCATCGCCGCCCGGTTGTTGTTCTCATGCACCAGCGCGTGGTGCGCCCAGGTCGCCGCAGCGCCCGAACAAAGAAGGATCAGCGTGTTGATGATCGGCAGGTGCCAAGGGTCGAACATCTCAATCCCGGCCGGCGGCCAGACGCCATCCGTCATCGGCGAGATCGGCCAGACCGCGTTGCCTGCGGCATCCACCGTCGGTGCAATCGGGTACAGGCGGTGCTTGAAGAAGGTCCAGAACCACGCGGCGAAGAACATCACTTCCGACATGATGAACATGATGAAACCATAGCGCAAACCAATCCGCACGACCGGCGTATGGTCGCCAGTGTTGGCCTCGTGGATCACCGCCGACCACCAGCCGTACATCGTGTACAACACGCCAAGCAGGCCGATCAGCGCCACAAAGGGCGTGCCGCGGGTCGGGGCGCCGTGGTTCATCCACAGCACCATGCCGCCCAGCATCAGAAAGGCGAAAAAGGCACCCGCAAACGGCCAGATCGACGGCGGCAGAATGTGGAAATCGTGGTTCTTTGCATGTGCCGTGTCATGAGCAGCATGGTTGGCAGTTTCGGTGGCCATCGGTCGGGCTCCCTCGTTTCTTCTGGTTCAGTTTATCGGCTTGGACGCGTCAGGGGCAAGGGCTGCCTCTGCCACATCCAGCGGGATTTGATGGAAAGTGTAGGATAGCGTGATTTCGTTTATGTATTTGGCTTCGGCATCCTGCACGATGGCGGGGTCCACGTAGAAGGTCACCGGCATCTGCACCGTCTGACCCGGTTGCAGAATTTGCGCGGTAAAGCAGAAGCAGGCGATCTTGGTGAAATAACCCCCTGCCTGATCGGGCGTCACGTTATAGCTCGCCTGACCGGCAATGGCGTGATCGGTCGGGTTGGTCGCCTCAAAGAACGCCAGCCCGGTCTCGCCGATCCGCAGCTTCATCGAATTCTGCATCGTCTTGAAGGTCCACGGCATGTCGCGGTCTTTCGAGGCGTCAAAGCGAACCGTCACCACGCGGTCCAGCGGCTTGTCCGGCGCGTGCTTGGCCACCGAGGTCGTCCCGGCATAGCCCGTTGTCTTGCAAAACCACGAATAGAACGGCACCGCTGCAAACGACAGGCTGACCATGACCAGCGCCACCAGCACCAGCCAGCGCGCGGTTTTCTGCTGAGGCGTCCGTTCCGTCATCAGTTGCCGTCCTTGACCAGACCCTGCGACACGATCGGCGTGCCGTCCGGGTTCACAGCGCCCTTCCCCTCAATAGCGTGCATCGGGTCGCCGTGGGTGACCTTTTCCACCGTCAGCAGAAACGACAGCACCACAAACGCCGCCAGTGCCACGCCAACGCCCACATTGCGCGACAGGCGGCGGCCGTGAATCTCATGGTCCGGTTTGAAAGCCATCACAATGCTCCGTATCCAAGGCCGTGCAACATGGCCTCGGCCAGCAGAGCCCCGAATATCCCGAAAAGGTAAAGCAACGAGAAGGTGAAGACCTTCTTTTCGACCTTGTACTTGTCGGCTTCGGCCATCCCCTCATCACGGCGCAGAATGCGCCATGCCCCAAGGATGAACAGCGCGTTCAGCAGCACCGCCACCGCCAGATAGACCGGCCCGCCAATCGAGGTGAACCCCAGCGCCAGCGCCACCGGGGTCAGCAGAATCGTGTACACCATGATATGCCGCCGCGTCGACGTGCGGCCATGCGTCACCGTCAGCATCGGCACACCGGCTTTGGAATAATCATCCTTCATGAACAGCGCCAGCGCCCAGAAGTGCGGTGGCGTCCACATAAAGATCACGGCGAACATCAGGAACGCCTCTGGCGAAACGCTCCCCGTCATCGCAGCCCAGCCGACCATCGGCGGGAAGGCCCCTGCCGCACCACCGATCACGATATTCTGCGGCGTCAACCGCTTAAGGCCCATCGAATAGACCACGACATAAAAGAAGATCGTGAACGCCAGCAGCCCCGCAGCCACCAGATTGGCCGCCAGCCCCAGCATGATGACCGCGGCAACAGACAGTGCCATCCCCAAGCCCAAAGCCTCACCGGGCTGGATGCGGCCTGACGGGACCGGCCTATTGGCGGTGCGCCGCATCAACGCGTCAATGTCGGCATCCCACCACATGTTCAAAGCGCCCGAGGCACCAGCCCCCAAAGCAATGAACAGAATGGCGGTAAAGGCGGCAACCGGCGGCAGATGCACTGGCGCCACCACCATGCCGACGAAGGCCGTAAAGACCACCAAAGACATCACACGCGGCTTCAACAGTTCGACGAAATCGCCAAAGCCCGGCTCTGCCACCATAGCCTCAACCCGACCCGCCTCTGATGCGCCTGGGTCGCTGAACGATTGCGTGTCAGTCATCTGATGTCTTTCCCGTATCCCTGCAAGACGAAGGCCCCCGCACGGGGGCCCCTGCCATTGGTCCTGACGCCAGCCTTAGTTTGACGCAAACTGGTAGTTGCCGCCCTTGGCCTGCTCCAGCCACTTGTCATACGCTTCCTGGCTAACGACCTTCACTTCGATCGGCATGTAAGCATGGCCCTGACCGCACAGCGAGGTGCACTGGCCGAAGTAGATGCCTTCTTGCGTCGCCTTGAACCACGTTTCACCCAGACGTCCCGGTACCGCCGAGTGCATCACCGCGAAAGCAGGCACAGCCCAGGCGTGGATCACGTCAGCGCCGGTCATCTCGACCTTGATCACCTTGTTGACCGGCACGACCAAAGCATTGTCAACCGCCAGCAAATAGTCGCTGTCCTTGTAGCCCGCCGCCGCAAGATCCTTCTTTTCCAGCAGAACCGAGTCGAATGACACGTTCGCATCCGGGTAGGCATAGGACCAGAACCACTGGTTGCCGGTGACCTTCACGGTCAGATCTGCCGCCGGAATTTCCATCTGGTCAAACAAGGCGGGCAGCGAGAACGACCCGATGAACACCAGAACCAGAATCGGCACCAGCGTCCATGCCACCTCAATCGGGGTGTTGTGGGTGAACTTGGCAGGGGTCGGGTTTGCCTTCGCGTTAAAGCGCACGATCACATACAACATCAGCGCGCAGACAAAGACCGTGATCACGCCGATGATCCACAGGACCATATTTTCCAGCCCCTGCGCTTCCACGGCAACCGGGGTAGAGGCGGGCTGGAAGCCCATGCCTGCCGGACGCGGCACGCCGATTTCCTGCAAAGCCTCAGCCGCAACCGAACCGGCCAGCATCATGGTCGTAACACCGGCCAACGCCAGAGACGAAAGACCGCGAAGGGGGGTCATAAGACTCATGTTCAATTCCCGTTCCATATGCGGCTGCTTCGCCGCCTTTTCGGACATGCCTGACGACAGGCAGAATCCCGTTGTTTCTGCGGCATCTGAAACCATATTAGACGGCCCGCGACAAGAGAAAGTGAAGAATAAGGTGGTGCAGCCCCCGCAGTTTCAAGCCCCTGCCCCTGATTTCATGCGGTCCGCCCCGAACTTGTGCCCGACGATGGCGCTTGCGGGCGCGTCACACCCTTGGCCCTGCACGGCTTCATCTGCTTTGACCCGGCAGGACTTGACGCTTGATGACCGTCCGAAAAGGAAGTCGTCACCCCCGCCTTGCAGCAGCCCCCCGCAACGCCTAGGTTTCCTGCAACAGAGGATACGCCCCAACATGCCCCCCAGCACACCTGACGCCCCGTTCCGCCCGTTCGAAACCCGTCTTGACGAGGCGGCAGCCCTGACGATCCTGCGCGCTGCCACCGCTGGTGCCGACGATGGCGAGTTGTTTCTGGAACGCCGCCGGTCCGAGGCCATCGTGCTGGATGACCGCCGCATCAAGACCGCCAGCTACGACGCCTCTGAAGGCTTCGGCCTGCGCGCCGTCCGGGGCGAGGTCGCAGGTTATGCCCATGCCACCGAAATCTCCGAAAGCGCGATGATGCGCGCTTCCGAGACCACAAGGCTGGCCGTAGGCGATGGCGGCGGCTTTATGGCCCCACCGCCCAAAGGCACCAACATCAAGCTTTACACCGATGCCGACCCGATGGCCGACGCGCTTTTCGCCGCCAAGATCGACATTCTGAAAGAGATTGATGCCTACGCCCG
The DNA here is from genome assembly GCA_043721775.1 of Rhodobacterales bacterium. GTDB lineage: Bacteria > Pseudomonadota > Alphaproteobacteria > Rhodobacterales > Rhodobacteraceae > Stagnihabitans. The sequence continues at coordinate 25,175 of JAYSQA010000162.1, read as the reverse complement.
CGCGCTTGACCCCCGCGTCATTCAAGTCTCGGCCACCATAGCCGCAGGCCTGCAAGAGGTGGAAATTCTGCGCCCCGAGGGTCTGCGCCTGTCCGACATCCGTCCGATGGCCCGCCTGAACGTGTCCGTCGTCGTGGAAGAAAACGGCAAGCGCGAGCAAGGCGGCACCGGTGGCGGTGGCCGTCACGGTCTGGCCGCCCTGCTGGAACCCGCCCTCTGGCAAGCCCAACTGCGCGAGGCTTTGCGCATTGCCCTTGTCAACCTGCACGCCGAACCCGCACCGGCTGGCATGATGGACGTGGTCCTGGGCCCGGGCTGGCCCGGCATCCTGCTGCATGAGGCAATTGGCCACGGGCTGGAGGGTGACTTCAACCGCAAGCGAACCTCGGCCTTTGCGGGCCTGATGGGCCAGCAGATCGCGGCCAAAGGTGTGACCGTGCTGGACGACGGCACCATCCCCAACCGTCGCGGCTCCATCTCGGTCGATGACGAGGGTACGCCGTCACAGCGCAACGTCCTGATCGAGGACGGCGTTCTGGTCGGCTACATGCAAGACCGCCAGAACGCGAGGCTGATGGGCGTGGCCGCCACCGGCAACGGTCGCCGCGAAAGCTTCGCCCATATCCCGATGCCGAGGATGACCAACACCTACATGCTGGCCGGGACAGATAGCCCCGAAAGCATCGTGGCCTCCCTCAAAGATGGTATCTACGCCGTAGGCTTTGGCGGCGGGCAGGTTGACATCACCAACGGCAAGTTCGTGTTTTCCTGCACCGAAGCCTACCGCGTCAAGAACGGCGTGATCGGAGCGGCGGTAAAAGGCGCCACCCTGATCGGCGACGGGGCCACTGCGCTTAAACAGATCCGCGCCATCGGCAACGACTTGAAGCTTGATCCCGGCATCGGCAACTGTGGCAAGTCCGGGCAATGGGTGCCGGTCGGCGTCGGCCAGCCGACCCTGCTGATCGGCGGCCTGACCGTCGGCGGTCAAGGCAACTGATTGCGGGGCGGCTGATTGCAGCGCGGGCGGCCTGAATGGTGGCCCGCGCCGTTATGCGTCAAGCCAGCAGGAAATCGTCCACTGTCAACTGATCCACATACTTGAACTCGACAATCATGTCGCAGCGGCCATCGCCGTTCGCATCAACCCGCAGATAACGGCCATCGAAGTAGGAGGACGGGTTGCTGCCGTCGCTGAAATCCATGTCCTCGATGGTCATGCCGGCAAAGGCGTGCAGGTCAATCTTGTCGACACCGGATTCAAAGCCCTCGACATGGTCGATCATGGCCCTTGTCTTGCCCGCATCGCCCGCCGCAAACACCAGCACATCGCGCGTCTGCACATCCTCCCACAGGTTGAAACTGTCGCCCCCGGCACCGCCCTGCAAGGTATCAGCGCCCTCGCCGCCGGACAGCGTGTCATTGCCCGCGCCACCCGACAGCAGATCGTTGCCGCTGCCGCCATCGACATCATCGTTGCCCGCGCAGCCGTTCACAACGTCATTGCCGCCATCGCCCGACACCTGGTCATTGCCAGCCCCGCCGCTAAGACTGTCCGTGCCCATGCCGCCCGCCAGCGTATCATCCCCGCCGCCGCCGCTTACGCTGTCATTGCCGCTGTCGCCCCACAGCCCGTCATTGCCGTCACCACCGCTCAGCGTATCCCGTCCCGAGCCGCCACCGATGTCGTCATCGCCTGCCCCGCCATAGATCTTGTCATGGCCCTGACCGCCGCCCAATTGGTCGTTGCCATCCTCGCCATTGACCACGTCGTTACCATAGCTGCCGTCGATGTTGTCATCGCCGCCGCCGCCCCAGACCGTGTCATTGCCCTCATCGGCCCAAACGTTGTCATTGCCCGCCCCGGCATACCAAAGCTCGTTCGCGGCATCGGCAAGGGCATGGCTGTAGCGCCCGCTGCCAAGGTTGTCGTCAGCTTCGCTGCCATATACCGTGTTCACCCCGTTCAGGAAATAGTTGAGCCAGCCCGCCACCACCCCCACATCCTGATTCTGATCGCCATCCTCATTCAGGAAATGGCCATCGACGATCTGAAAACCAAAGTGGAACAGCGAGTCCACCAGGCTGTCGACCACGTTCTGATCTTGAAAGATCAGGCTGCCGCCATCATCGCGCAGCAGGTGAAAGCCGGTTTCGGCGTCCCCGCTGTCATCGCCATGCGCTTGGGTAAACAGCGCAAGCATGTCCGTATCGCCCTGAACGGCCGCCGAAATCGTTACCATGTCCGACGCGCTGATCACTCCGTCATCGTTCAGGTGGTTGGTTGTGATGACCTGCGTCAACAAGCCTGACAAGGTGTCAGCGGCAGCCAGACCGGCGGCCAGTTGTTCCGGCGAAAGATTGTCCATCAGACCGGGTTCATTGGCGAGAACATTGTGCAGCAAGGAAAGGTCAAGGGCCATAATCGTCTCCTGATATATACCACCCACTTGGCGATATCCTTGCCAAAGCCGCCGGATTCCTGTGAGCGCTATGTGCCGAAAATTCTAGGCACCGGGCCAAGCGCATGGCCCGCAGACCCTGGCTGCAAGGCAGACAAACACTGCTGACAGCCCCACCCATGCCGCTGCCCGGCGCATTTTCGCCGATGCAAGCGGCTTGATCCGCGCCGGGGGGGCTCTTGCACAAGCCGTGCATAAATCCATAACTCTTGCCGAAAATTGTCTCTTCGCACGCTCCCCACGGCACCGACGACGCGACCTGGCGGTGCGCAGCCAAAGGCTATCGACCCATGTGCAAAGACCACAGGAAGCCGCAAAGAATACGCGTTCAAGACCGCAAACCACCCGGTTGGCGCCGCACCCGCAAAAACTTAGCGGTTGTTGAACTTCCCCTTCAACGCATCGGCAAACGCGCCCCCCGATGCAGGCGCCGCCTTGGGCGCTGCCTGCATCGGCCCCGGTTTGCCCTTCGGCGGCGGCGCCCCACGTTCGCGCACCTGCTCCCTCGCCTCGGCACTGTCCTTTTTCATGGTCAGGGCGATGCGCTTTCTTGCCGCATCGACCTCGACCACCCGCACCTGCACCACATCACCCGCCTTGACCACCTCATGCGGGTCTTTCACAAACTTGTCGGCGAGTTGGCTGACATGCACCAGGCCGTCCTGATGCACGCCAATATCGACAAAAGCGCCAAAGGCCGCCACGTTGGTGACGGTGCCCTCCAAGAGCATCCCGGGCTTCAAGTCCCTGACCTCATTGACACCTTCCGCAAAGGTCGCCGTCTTGAACTCGGGCCTCGGGTCGCGGCCGGGCTTTTCCAGTTCCGCCAGAATGTCCTTCACCGTGGGCAAGCCAAAGCGCGCATCGACAAAGGCGCGCGCATCCAGCCGTCCCAAAGCCGCAGTATCCCCCATGATCGCCCGAATGTCGCGCCCACAAGCCGCCACGATTTTCCGGGCGATATCATAGGCTTCCGGGTGAACCGATGACGCATCCAGCGGCTCTGCCCCGCCGCGGATGCGCAAGAACCCCGCCGCCTGCTCATAAGCCTTCGGCCCCAGCCGCGCCACTTTCAGCAAGTCCTTGCGGGTCTTGAACGGCCCATTCGCATCCCGGTGCACCACGATTGCCCCCGCCAACCCCACCGAAAGCCCCGAAACCGCCGCCAAAAGCGGGGCCGAGGCTGTATTCAATTCTACCCCCACCGCGTTCACGGCATCTTCCACCACCTCACCAAGGCTACGCCCCAAGCGGCTTTGATCCACATCATGTTGATATTGCCCGACCCCGATTGCCTTGGGTTCGATCTTCACCAACTCCGCCAAGGGGTCTTGCAACCGCCGCGCAATGCTGACAGCCCCCCGCAAGCTCACGTCCATATCTGGAAACTCCTTGGCCGCCAATTCGGACGCCGAGTAAACCGAGGCCCCCGCCTCACTGACAATAACCTTGGTAGGCTTCTCACCCGGCAGCACCGCAAGCATATCCGCCACCAGCTTTTCGGTTTCCCGAGATCCGGTGCCGTTACCGATCGAGATCAGCTTGACCCCATGCGCCGCAATCAACCGCGCCAAGGTGACCTGCGACTGCCGCACCTCGTTCTTCGGCTGGAACGGATAGATCACATCCGTCGCCACAACCTTGCCCGTCGCATCCACCACTGCCACCTTCACGCCGGTCCGAATGCCGGGATCAAGCCCCATCGTGGCCTTGCCCCCGGCAGGTGCTGCCAACAGCAAGTCCTTCAAATTGCGCGCAAAGACCCGGATCGCTTCGGTTTCCGACCGCTCGCGCATCTCGCCCGTCAAGTCCAGCGTCAGGCTGGTGCGCAGCTTGATCCGCCAGGCCCAGGCCGCAGCCTCGCGCAGCCAGGCATCCCCCAAACCGCGCCCAGAGGCCCCCGCAGCCGCCCCGCAGGCCCGCTCACACGGGCTTTCACCCTTGGGCGCATCAGGGTCCACCTCGATCTCCAAGGCCAGAAACCCCTCATTCTGCCCGCGCAGCATCGCCAGTACCCGGTGGCTGGGTGCCGAATGCCAAGGCTCTGAATGCGCAAAGTAATCCGAGAATTTTGTCCCCTCCGCCTCTTTCCCCGCCACCCCTTTGGAGACCAACCGCGCCACCTGCTTCATATGGCTGCGCAACCGTCCCAAAAGCTCTGCATTCTCCGCCAGCCCCTCCGCCAGAATATCGCGGGCACCCTCCAGCGCGGCCTTGGTGTCGGCCACACCCTCTTTCTGATAAGCCGCAGCCAGAACCCCAGGGTCTGCCGCATGATCCGCAACAATGGCATCATAAAGCCCCTGCAACCCCAATTCCCGCGCAATCATCGCCTTGGAGCGGCGCTTGGGCTTGTACGGCAGGTATAGGTCCTCCAGTTCCGCCTTGGTCACCGACCCGGCAATCGCCTTCAAAAGCGCGTCCGTCATCTTGCCCTGATCGGTGATCGAGGCCGAAATCGCCTCGCGCCGCACCTGCAATTCACGCAGATAAACCAGTCTTTCCGCCAACATGCGCAGTTGCGTGTCATCCAAGCCCCCCGTCACCTCTTTGCGATAGCGTGCAATGAAGGGCACGGTCGAGCCTGCGTCCAGCAGGTCAACAGCCGCCTGAACCTGCGCCGGGGCGGCACCTATCTCAGTCGCAATGATCTGGGCGATAGGACGGGGACTGGCCATGAAATTCTCCTTCGGAAGGGAGGCCGAACATAGCCTCAGGCGCTGTGACCGCAACCGGTAAATCCCGGTTGACATGTCCGTGACATGAAGCGCCATTTTTGGAATTTTTATTCCAAACCCCTTGCCGGGAATCAGGATTTTCGCTACGTCCAACCCAAAGCCAAACCCGAAGGTGATGCGATGCTGAAAGCCAAGCTGGGGATTTCCCCGATCTGCTGGTGGAATGACGATCTGGTGGAACTGTCCGACGACGTCAGCCTTGATGAGTGTCTGCGGCAGGCCTCGGTTGCGGGATATACCGGCATGGAAACCGGTCGGCGCTTTCCGATGAACATGGCCGAACTGGGCCCGATCCTTGATGCGCACAAGATGTCAGTCTGCGGCGGCTGGTTCTCGGGCACCGTGCTGGAGGGCGATCTGGAAGAGAACAAGGGCCGTATCCGGGCGCAGATGGACCTGTTCATCGCAGCCAAGGCGCCGTGCATCGTTTACGGCGAAGTGGCGCGCTCGGTGCAGGGGGATCGCTCCAAACCCCTGTCGACAAAGCCGAAACTAGACGAAGCGCAGATCAAGGCCTATGCCCGCAACATGACCGCTTTTGGCGAATGGTGCGCCGAACAGGGCATGCCCCTGTCCTATCACCACCACATGGCAGCGGTGATCGAGACGGAAGCCGAGCTGGACCTGTTCATGAAACACTCTGGCACTGGTATTCCATTGCTGTTCGATGCAGGGCACCTGGCCTTCGCGGGCGGAGATGTGCTGCGCGCGATCGACAACCATCATGCGCGGATCACCCATGTCCACACCAAGGACGTTCGGATGGAGGTGATCAATGCGCTTGACCGGACCAAGGAAAGCTTCCTTGACGCCGTGGTGAAGGGGGCCTTCACGGTGCCCGGCGATGGGTCATTGAACTTTGAAGCCATCGTGAAGAAGCTGGCGGGCTATGGCTATGAAGGCTGGTTCGTGGTCGAAGCCGAGCAGGACCCCAAGAAGGCACCGCCGCTGGAATGGTCGACAAAGGGCAACAAGGAGTTGCACCGCGTGATGGCCGCTGCCGGGTATACTGTCGTCTCGGCTTGACGGGAGCATGGGCAAACTGCCCATCCTACCCAAGCCTGCCGTCCGGCTCCCTTTGCTCTTTGCCAAATACTCCACCGGAGGTCTGGAGGGTGTGATACCCTCCAGCGCCTGCCAAGGAAACACGCGTGGCCATTGGTAGGATGGGCGATCCGCCCATGCACCCTTACTGCGCCGCGATATCCCTTTGAGCCGTCAGAGCTTTTTCTGTCACCGCCGACAGAGCCAGCGCGGCAGCCCCGTGCGCCCACAATAGGTCGCCCCAGGCGTGGATCTCGATTGGCGGGCGGGGACGGCCGGAGTTGATGACAAGATCCTGCATCTCGGCCAGGGTTTCAGCGGCGTAAAGATAGTCGTACTTCATCCGCTCGCCCGACAGGATGATCAGGGCCGGGTCAAACAGGTTCACCACATTGGCCAGCCCCATCGCCAGATAGCGGCCGGCCCGGCGAAAAATGCTGCGGGCTGTCGCATTGCCGGCCTTGGCGTGCTGGTACAGGCTTTCCAGCAGCACCGGCATTGACAGGGTCTGGTTGTGGTTCAGGTTCAAGGCCGTCACCGCCTCACGCGCAAGGGCGTAGTCGGCGACATAGGCCTCAAGGCAGCCGCGCTGGCCGCAGCGGCAGAGCGCGCCGTCCAGCTGCACCTTGGTGTGGCCCAGTTCCAGCCCCAGCCGTTGCGCGCCGCGGTAGATGCGGTGGTTCATCACGAAGCCCATGCCGACGCCATGCTCGATGGTGACCACGGCGAAATCGGCCAAGGCGCGGCCTGCCCCGAACCACAACTCGGCCAGCGCCACCAGATTGGCGTCGTTGTCGATTGTCACCGGCAGCCCAATCCGCGCCTGTGCCGCCGCAGCCAGGGGCACCGCGCGTTCGGTCAGTGTCGAGGACCAGTGCACCATCCCCTCGGCATGATCCACAAAGCCCGGCACGCCGATGCCGACCGCCGACAATGCGGCTCGGGTAAGGCCCGCCTTGGCACAGACCTGATCCAGCAAACGCTCCACCGCGTCCAGCATCCCCGACAGCGAACTGGCACCGGGTTCGCGGGCAATCACGTCATCGGCCAGCATGGTGCCCGCCAGATCGACCACGACGGCGGTATGTTCGCGGTCTGAAAGCTTCATGCCCACCACATAATGCGCAGCCCCCCGCACGCCCAACGCCACCGCCGGGCGGCCACGGCCTGAGTCCGTCTCACGTGGGACGGCGACCTCTTCGATCAGGCCCGCCTCGATCAATTCTGACGTCATCGTGGTGACCGAGGCCGGGCTGACCCCCAGATCCTTGGCCAATTGCACCCGCGCCACCAGACCCGAGCCGCGGACCCGGTCAAACACCTGCTGGCGCAGCGGCCGCATCTGTTCGGACCACGGCGTGATCAAAGGGCCGCAGCCCGGGCGCACGTCGTCATCGGATGATCCGGGCAAGACCCTGCGCATTTATTCACATCCCGAACGAAAGCCCTGTTGCCTTACCCAAACCGCTTCGGCAACTTCAGCTTTCGGTCACCTTTCCTGTCATATTTTCTGCATCGCGGCATAAATACTGCCTGTATTCTAAGCAGTTCCAATCTGACTCATCACTTTTATTTTGACAACTGAATTTATTCGCGGCAATTTCCGCCCAGTCCCGGCGAATCTGCGGGGACGGCCATACGCTGGCCGCATCCATGGGAGGATTTAAATGCGTAAGGTACTTTTGCTCGCACTGCTCGCGGCAACCAGCCTTTCGACCGCTGCTTACGCGGAAGGCAAGAAAATCGGCGTGTCCTGGGCTCAGTTCCAGGAAGAACGCTGGAAGATCGACGAAGCTGCCCTGAAGGCCGCCATTGAAGCCGCTGGCGACACCTATGTGTCGGCTGACGCCCAAGGCTCGTCCGAAAAGCAGCTGAATGACATCGACGCGCTGATCGCTCAGGGCGTCAATGTTCTGATCATCAACGCCTGGGACAAGGACGCGATCCTGCCCGCCGTTGACAAGGCCGCTGCTGAAGGCATCCCGGTCATCGGCTACGACCGCCTGATCGAAGACAAGCGCGCCTTCTACATCACCTTCGACAACGTCGGCGTTGGCAAGATCATCGCGACCGAAGTGATGAAGGCCAAGCCCGATGGCAACTATGCCATCATCAAGGGTGACCCGGGCGATCCGAACGCCAACTTCCTGCGCGCGGGCATGGAGTCGGTCATCGGTGACGCCGTGAAGGCCGGCACCATCAAGATCGTCGGCGAAGTCTACACCGACGGCTGGAAGCCCGACAACGCCCAGAAGAACATGGAGCAGATCCTGACCGCGAACAACAACGCGATCGACGCTGTTCTGGCTGAAAACGACGGCATGGCTGGCGGCGTTTCCGCGGCTTTGGCGGCGCAAGGCCTGACGGTTCCGCTGGGTGGCCAGGACGGCGACCTTGCTGCCATCAACCGTGTGGCACGCGGCACCCAGACCGTTTCGGTCTGGAAAGTTGCGCGCCAACTCGGCAAGGCGGCTGGCGAAATTGCGGCACAACTCGCAAGCGGCACCGCCGTTGACGCAATCAAAGGTGCGACCAAGTTCTCGGACGGCGAAAAGAAGGTGGAAATGAACGCCATCCTCCTGACGCCCACCGCGATCACCAAAGAGACCCTGAACCTGGCGATCGACGGCGGCCACATCACCAAGGCGCAAGCCTGTGAAGGCGCTTTGCCCGACGTGGCAGCCTGCAAGTAACCTTACTTTGGGCCTGCAAGCACCGCTTGCAGGCCCAATTTCCAACTGTGCGGCCCTACGGCATCCCGCAGCGGGCCCCATCCTTGGCGCAAAAGCGCTTTCACCATATATTCCAGAGGGTTGGACAGAATGACCACAGCCCCCCACGCCCGGCCAACGTCTAACGACGTCAAGGGCAGCCTCTTCGCCCGTTTCGTTGCTGCGACCGAGATTGATACCCGCCTTCTGGGCATGGCGGGCGCACTTCTTCTGATCTGGTTCGGCTTTCACTTCTACGGTGTGATCTTCAAGGGCGAGGGATTTTTCCTGACGCCGCGCAACCTGTGGAACCTTTCGGTCCAGATGTGCTCGATTGGTGTGATGGCCACGGGCATGGTGCTGGTGATCGTCACCCGCAACATCGACCTGTCGGTCGGTTCGGTGCTGGGCTTCATCGGCATGGTCATGGGCCTGTTGCAGGTGGAATGGCTGCCGCCGTCGATGGGCCTTGGTCATCCGGCGATCTGGATCATTACGGTGGCCGTGGGTCTGGGCCTTGGCGTGCTGATCGGCGCCTTCAACGGCATGCTGATTGCCTATCTGGCCATTCCGTCCTTCATCGTCACCCTCGGCGGCCTGATGGCGTGGCGCGGTGCGGCTTTCCTGATGGCCAGCGGGCGCACCATATCGCCGGTTGATGCGCATTTCGCGCTGCTGGGCGGCGGGCCTTACGGGTCAGTCGGTTATACCGGCAGCTGGATCATCGCAGGCGTCGCCTGCGCCGCTGTAATCTTCGGCCTTTTCGCGGGCCGTGCCAACCGCCGCAAACATGACTTCCCGCAGCGTCCGGTCTGGGCGGAAGTCTTTATGGGCGTCTTCGGCTGCGGCCTGATCCTTGGCGCGGCTTTGGTGGTGAACAGCTACTACTGGCCCAAGGGTATCGTCAAAAAGTACATCGAAGACAATCACCTGACCATAGCCCCCGAAGATTTGTTCATCGCACAGGGCTTTGCCTATCCGGTGCTGATCCTTGTCGTGGTTGCCATCCTGATGACCGTCTTGATGACGCGCACCCGCTTTGGCCGCTATGTCTTTGCCATCGGCGGCAACCCCGAAGCGGCAGCCTTGTCCGGCATCAACGTCCGCTGGATGACGGTCAGGATCTACGCCCTGATGGGGATGCTGGCGGGCCTTTCCGCCGTCATATCATCCGCCCGTCTCACCTCGGCCACCAACGCCCTTGGCCAGACGGACGAGCTTTACGTCATCGCCGCCGCCGTGATCGGGGGCACATCGCTGGCGGGCGGCGTCGGCACCATCTACGGCGCGGTTCTTGGCGCGCTGGTGACGGAATCCTTGCGCACTGGCATGGTGCTGATCGGCTTTGACACCGCCGTGCAGAACATCGTCGTAGGCCTTGTGCTGATCGTCGCCGTCTATCTTGACATCGTTTACCGCAAGCGGACCAAGTGAGGGCCAGAGAATGAATGTATCCATGAACAAGGAAACACCTCTGGTCGAGATGCGCGACATCTCGATTGCCTTCGGGGGGATCAAGGCCGTCGATCACGTCACGATCGACCTTTACCCGGGCGAAGTTGTGGGCCTACTGGGCCACAATGGCGCGGGCAAATCCACGCTGATCAAGTGCCTGTCGGGTGCCTACAATGCCGACAGCGGGCAGATTCTGATCAACGGCACCGAGGTCGAGATCAAGACCCCCCGCGATGCCCGCACCCAGAATATTGAGACGATCTATCAGACGTTGGCGCTTGCTGACAACCTGACTGCCGCCGCGAACCTGTTTTTGGGCCGCGAACTGGTATCTTCGCGCGGGTTCCTGGATGAAAGTGCCATGGAATCGGAAACCCGCAAGATCATGGGGCGTCTGAACCCCAACTTCCGCAAGTTCAACGTGCCGGTGTCCGCATTGTCTGGCGGGCAACGCCAGTCCGTCGCCATCGCCCGCGCCGTCTATTTCAACGCCAAAATCCTGATCATGGACGAGCCGACCGCCGCCCTTGGTCCGCATGAAACCCAGATGGTGTCGGAACTGATCCAGGAGCTGAAGGCGCAAGGTCTTGGCATCTTCCTGATTGAACATGACATCCACAACGTCATGAAGCTGTGCGACCGCGCATCGGTGATGAAGAACGGCCAGCTTGTCGGCACCGTGAATGTGAACGAGGTCACCGACGAGGATATCCTGTCGATGATCATCCTCGGCAAGAAACCGGCAAAGGCTGCGTGATGTATATCGGGCTGGACCTTGGCACTTCGGGCCTCAAGGGCATTCTCATCAATGACGATCAGAAGGTGCTGGCGGAAGCCATAGCCCCCCTGACCGTCCAACGCCCGCATGACGGGTGGAGCGAGCAAGCCCCCGACAGTTGGATCACCGCCGCCGAGGCAGTGTTTGACAAGCTGTCGGCCTTCGGGCTGGGGTCGGTCCGTGGCATCGGTCTTTCGGGCCACATGCACGGGGCCACCATACTCGACAAGGCCGACGATGTGCTGCGGCCCTGCATCCTGTGGAACGACACCCGCAGCCATGAAGAGGCCGCCGACCTTGACGCCGACCCGATCTTTCGCCGCGTCACCGGCAACATCGTCTTTCCGGGCTTCACCGCGCCCAAGCTGGTCTGGGTCCGTCAGCACGAACCAGCCATCTGGGACAAAGTCGCCAAGGTTCTGCTGCCCAAGGATTACCTGCGCCTTTGGCTGACCGGAGAGCATGTGTCCGAAATGTCGGACGCCGCAGGCACCGCATGGTTCGACACCGGGCGGCGCGATTGGTCTGACGACCTTCTGCAAGTCACCGGCCTTGGCCGTGCGCAGATGCCGCGACTGGTCGAAGGGTCGCAGGTTTCAGGCCACGTCCGGGACGAACTTGCCAGCCGCTGGGGCCTGCCTTCGGGCGTGGTCGTGGCAGGTGGTGCGGGCGACAATGCTGCGGCGGGCGTTGGGGTTGGCGTGGTGAAGGCGGGACAGGCCTTTGTGTCACTCGGCACCTCGGGCGTCTTGTTTGCCGCCAACGACGGCTATCATCCCGATCCTGCGACGGCGGTGCATTCCTTCTGCCACGCCCTGCCCAACACCTGGCACCAGATGGGCGTCGTGCTGGCCGCAACCGACGCGCTGAACTGGTATGCGGGCCTCGTGGGCCAGACTGCCGCCACGCTGACCGGCGAACTGGGGCCGTTGCAGGCCCCCGGCAAGACCCTGTTCCTGCCCTATCTGGGTGGCGAGCGTACACCTCTGAACGACGCCGCCATCCGGGGCGCGTTGCTGGGCCTTGAACACCAGACCGATCGCGCCGCAGGCACCCGCGCCGTGCTGGAGGGTGTCACCTTCGCCTTCCGCGACAGCCGCGATGCTTTGGCGGCGACCGGCACAAGGCTGGAAAGCCTGCTGGCGGTGGGCGGCGGCACCAAGTCCGAATACTGGTTGAAGACGATTGCCACGGCTCTTGATTGCCCGGTGCTGGTCCCCGCTGCCGGGGACTTTGGCGGTGCGTTGGGGGCTGCACGCCTTGGCATCATGGCCGCCACCGGTTCGGGGGCAGAGATTGCCACGATGCCCCCCATCGCCCGCACCATAGACCCCGATACCAGCCTGATCGCCGCCTTTGATACGGGTCACGCCCGCTACCGCGCCGCCGCAGCGGCTATTCAGAAACTCTCGCACCCATAAACCGCAGAGAATAACCCGCAGAGGCTGCCATGACCGATTTCTTCAAGAACATTCCCGCCATCACCTATGAAGGCCCGGCTTCCACCAACGAGTTCGCCTTCCGCCACTACAACCCCGATGAAGTCGTCATGGGCAAGCGGATGGAAGATCACCTGCGCTTCGCCGTGGCCTATTGGCACTCGTTCGCCTATCAGGGCCACGACCCCTTTGGCGGCCAGACCCTGCTGCGCCCGTGGTTCGGCGAGACCATTGCCTTGGCCAAACTGAAAGCCGATGCCGCGTTCGAGATGTTCGACATCCTTGGTGCGCCCTTCTACTGCTTCCACGACGCCGACGTGCGCCCCGAAGGTGCGACCTTCGCCGAAAGCACGAGGAACCTTGAAGAACTGGTTGATTACCTTGGGCAAAAGCAATCCTCCCACAAGACGAAACTGCTGTGGGGCACCGCCAACATGTTCTCCAACCGCCGCTGGATGAGCGGGGCCGCCACCAACCCAGACCCCGACATTTACGCCTATGCTGCCGCCACGGTGAAGGCCAACATGGACGCCACCCACAAGCTTGACGGGGCAAACTACGTCCTGTGGGGCGGGCGTGAGGGCTATGAGACCCTGCTCAACACCGACCTCAAGGCTGAACGCGACCACGCGGGCCGCTTCCTGCAACAGGTCGTGGAATACAAACACAAGATCGGCTTCAAAGGCACCATCATGATCGAGCCGAAGCCGCAAGAGCCGTCCAAGCATCAGTACGACTATGATGTGGCGACGGTTTACGGCTTCCTCGTCCAGTTCGGGCTGGAGAAGGAAGTGAAGGTGAATATCGAGCAAGGCCATGCGATTTTGGCGGGCCACTCGTTCGAACATGAACTCGCGCTGGCGACTTCGTTGGGCATCCTTGGGTCTATCGACATGAACCGGAATGACTACCAGTCCGGCTGGGACACCGACCAGTTCCCCAACAACACGCCCGAAATGGCGCTGGCCTACTATGAGGTGCTGCGGAACGGCGGCCTGCACACCGGTGGCACCAACTTCGACGCCAAGATCCGCCGGCAAAGCCTTGATGCCGAGGACCTGATCCTTGGCCATGTCGGCGGCATGGACACCTGCGCGCGGGCGTTGAAGGCCGCAGCCGCCCTGTTGGAAGACGGCGGGCTGGAGAAGGCCCGGGCCGAGCGTTATGCCGGTTGGGCCACGCCTGCCGCGCAGGCGATGTTGAAAGGCGGGCTGACCGAGGCCGCGGCCCGCGTCACCGCCGAAGGACTGGAGCCGCAGCCGAAGTCGGGCCGTCAGGAGCGGCTGGAGAACCTGTGGAACCGCTTCGTCTGAGGCAGCTTTCGACCCGGGGGCGGTGCCTGTCGCTGGCCCCGGGGCCAGCCCCGGTCCCCGGAGTATTTGAACAAAGAGCAAATGGGGGGGGCCGGGGGATGAAACGGCGTGGATTCTTGACGGCAGGCGTAGCCTTGGCGCTGCTGGGCGGCACGGGTTCGGCTTGGGCCGAGACGCGGGGTGCGGTGGCCGAGAAGGTTTTGGGCACCTGGTATCATCTGGCACTGGAACTGGTGCGGCATACGGCGACCTACACGCCTCCGGTGGCGAGCCGGACGCTGGCCTATATGGGTGTGGCGGCGTTTGAGGCGCTGGCCAGTGGCGATGCGGGGTTAGTGAGCCTTGTCGGTCAGTTGAACGGGCTGAAGGCGGTGCCGGACCGCGCCAGGGGGCAGGGTTATGACACTGCCGTTATCCTGAACGCGGTGATGGATGTGCTGATCCATGACCTGTTCAGCAACACAGGTCCTACCGGCCAGCACGCGATGGAAACCTTGACCGGACGGCTGGCCGAACAAGCTGCCACCGGTGTTGCCGCTGATGTTGTGGCGGCCAGCCGCAGCTACGGTGCCACCCTTGCCGCTGCCGTACTGGACTGGAGCCGCAGCGACGGCGGGGCGGTCATCGAGAATATGGGCTTTCCTGCGAAGTGGACGCTTAACCCGGCACCGGGGCACTGGGTGCCCACCTCGAAGATTGTGCTGCAACAGGCACCGTTGCTGCCCACCTGGGGCAAGAACCGCGCCTTCGCCATGCCCGCAGGCGACACCTGCACTCTGCCCGAACCCACGTCTTATTCCGAAGACAAGGCCTCGGCCTTCTACGCGCAAGCGATGGAGGTGCATGACACAGTCCAGACCCTGACCCAAGAGCAGACCCAGATCGCCCGCTTCTGGTCCGATGATGCGATGCTGTCTTACACGCCGCCCGGCCACTGGATTGCCATCCTGGGCCAGGTGGTGGACGAAAAGCGGCTGGATCTGACCGCGCATGTCGAGGCCCTTGCCCGCATGGGCATTGCCATGGCTGATGCCTTCATCGGCTGCTGGTCTGCCAAATACCATTACGATTTGTGCCGCCCGATCAGTTTCATCAAAAAGGTCATTGATCCCAAGTGGGAGCCGTTGCTGAACACCCCACCCTTCCCGGAATACCCCTCGGGCCATTCCACCCAATCGGCGGCGGCGGCATCGGTTCTGACCGCACTTTTTGGCGAGAACTACGACTTTACCGACCAAAGCCCCACCCCCGACGGCGTACCGCAGCGCACCTTCGTCAGCTTCTGGGCGGCGGCAAACGAGGCCGCCATCTCGCGCCTTTATGGCGGCATCCACTTCCGGCCCGCCATTGAAAACGGTCAGGCGCAGGGCCGCTGCATTGCCGCCTATGCCATAGCCTTGAAAACGAGGGCCTGATGCGCGCATTCTTTCTGATCCTTCTGGCGACCCCCGCTTTGTGTGATGACCTTGTCGTGCCGAAATACCTTGATGAAACCGCAACCTCGGGCATCACATCCGTCTATAAGGGCGAGTGGGAGTTCATGGCCGGTGGCGGTGTGGCGGCCTTCGACTGCTCGGGCGACGGCAAGCCTGAATTGTTCATGGCAGGTGGCATTGCCCCCGCCACGCTATACCGCAACGACAGCGCCACCGGCGGCGCGCTGAAGTTCACCGCGGTGACGTCCGGTGCGGAACTTGACCGCGTGACCGGGGCCTATCCGCTTGACATCGACGGCGACGGCATGACGGACCTTGTCATCCTGCGCTCGGGTGAAGACGTGGTGATGAAAGGCGACGGACATTGCCACTTCACCCGCGCGAATGAGGCCTGGGGCTTTGACGGCCGCGACCTTTGGTCCACCGCCTTTTCCGCGACATGGGAGAAGGGCAACGATTGGCCCACCCTGGCCATCGGCACCTATATCGACCGCACGCAGGACGCTTTCCCGTGGGGGTCGTGCACCGACAACGCGCTGTATCGCCCCAAGGCCAAGGGACTCGCATCCGCCGGGTTTGACGCCCCCCTGCCGCTGAAACCCAGCTTCTGTTCCCTCTCGATGCTGTTCACCGACTGGAACCGTTCGGGCACGCCCAGCTTGCGCGTTTCCAATGACCGCGAGTATTACAAGGGCGGCACCGAGCAGTTGTGGCATGTTGACCCCGGCAAGCCGCCAGCGCTTTATACCGCCGCCGAGGGTTGGAAGCCCCTGAAAATCTGGGGCATGGGCATTGCAAGCACGGATGTGAACGGCGACGGGCTGCCGGATTATTTCATGACCTCGATGGCTGACAGCAAGTTGCAAGTGCTGGCGGGCACCCCGGACAAGGCAACCTACAAGGACATCGCCTTCGCCAGCCATGCCATCGCACAGCGGCCTTATATCGGCGGCGACTTTCACCCCTCGACCGGCTGGCATGCCGAGTTTCAGGATGTGAACAACGACGGCATGCAGGACCTGTTCGTGGCCAAGGGCAATGTCTCGGCCATGCCCGATTTCGCGATGAAGGACCCCAACAACCTGATGTTGGGCCTGGCCGATGGCACCTTTGCCGAGGCCGGTGACAAGGCGGGTGTCGCCAGCTTCCGCCAATCGCGTGGCGCCTCTGTCATCGACCTGAACGGTGATGGCCAGATGGATATCGTGGTGGTCAACCGCAACGAGGGCGCCGAGGTCTGGCGCAACGCGGGTTCGGGCACCCACGACGAGGCGCTTGGCCACTGGCTGCAACTGGCGCTGCATCAAGGCGGCGCCAATCGCAACGCCATTGGCGCGTGGATCGAGGTCCGCTTGGGCGAAAAGGTGCAACGGCGCGAGATCACATCTGGCGGCGGCCATGCCGGTGGCCAACTGGGCTGGTGGCACTTCGGTCTGGGCAGCGCACCCCAAGCCGAGGTTCACGTGATCTGGCCCGATGGCATGTCAGACGACTGGGCCAAGGTCACTGGCGACGGCTTCTACGACCTGACCAAAGGCAAATCACCGCTGCCGCACTAGCCCCGCCTTTCCACGTTTGCAGATACTCCCCCGGTGGCACGGGGGCGGGCTGCCCCGCCTTTCCTAGTGCCCCGGGTGCCGACCAAAAATTTTCGCCGAAAATTTTTGGCCCCCGCCGTTAACCCCCAAAATCCGTGATCACGGCCACCCCCGGCGGCATCGGCCCACCAAAGGCGCGCAGTTCCGCACTGGCATCCGACAGCCGCACCTGCCGCGCCACGATCGGCCGCACGTCTATTTTGCCCGTCTCGATCAGGCTCAACAGCGAGGGATAGCGCCAGGCCGGCATTCCCCGCGTCCCATACAAGGCCAGTTGCTTCATGTAGACTGCGTTCATGTTGATGACCATCCTGGCCTGATGCCCCGTCGGCATCCCCACCTGCACATGCCGCCCCAAAGGCCGCAGACACTCGATCGAGGCATTGGCGGTGGCTTCTATCCCCAAAGCTTCAATCGAGACATGCGCGCCGCCGCCCGTCACTTCGATGATGCGGGCTGCCGTGTTGCCATCGCTGGCGTTGATCACCACCTCGGCCCCCAGCGACCTGGCATGGGTCAGACGTTCGGGCACCACATCCACCGCCACCACCCGTGCCCCCAAAGCCTGGCCGATCAGCAATGCCGAAAGGCCAATGCCGCCCGTGCCATGCACCGCCAGCCACTCTCCGGCCTGAATGCAGGCCCGCCCGGTCAAGGCATGATAGGCCGTCGTCACCCGGCACCCCAAGCCCGCCGCCAGCGCCGGTGTCAGAAACTCTGGCAACCGAGTCAGATTATGCGCATGCGGAACCGAGACATAGTCCGCCCAGGCCCCCGGTTCACCAAACCCCGGCACGCGCTGCGCCCGGCAGGTTGTGGTCTGGCCAGACCGGCATTCCGGACAGTCCCCGCAGGCGAGGATGAAGGGTGCTATGATCTTGTCGCCCGGTCGCCAGCGCGCCAGTGGCCCGACAGCCACCACTTCGCCCACATATTCATGGCCAGGAATGGCCCCCGGCTTGACCTTGGCATGTTCCCCCATCCAGCCATGCCAGTCGCTGCGGCAAATGCCGCAGGCCAAGACCTTGACCACCACTCCGTCCGGCTCGCAGACCGGGTCGGCGACCGTCTCGAAACTCAGGTCAGCCTGATACTCACGGATGACAGCGGCGCGCATGAAGCTCTCCCCTTTTGTAACAGGGGTGGCGCAGGTCGCAGCAAGGGTCAAGGGCGGATCGTGGCCTGTCGGTCCGGCGGCAAAGCTGGTCGCGCCGCGTAGGGGTGGGGTTAAACCCCACCCTACCTCACAGCCCAAGCTTCTGCGCCACCAAGGCACCAACCACTGCCGGATTGGCCTTGCCCCCCGTGGCCTTCAGCACCTGGCCCGTGAACCAGCCCGCCAGCTTGGCATTGACGCGAGCCTTGGCCACCTGATCGGGATTGCCCGCTATCAACGCATCCAATGCCTGCTCAATCGCCCCCATGTCGGTGACTTGCTTCATGCCATGCCGCGCTGCCTGTTCTGCCGGATCACCGCCCGCGATCCACAGGATCTCGAACAGATCCTTGGCCATTTTGCCGCTGATCTCGCCCGAGCCGATCAGATCGAGCACACCACCCAACTGCATGGCAGACACAGGAGACTCCCCGACCGCCTTGCCTTCCTTGTTCAACCGGCCAAACAGCTCGTTGATGACCCAATTCGCCGCCATCTTGCCGTCACGCCCCTTGGCCACCGCCTCGAAGAACGCCCCCGAGTCCAGTTCCGCCGTCAGCACATTGGCGTCATAGTCGGTCAGCCCATAATCGCCCATGAACCGCGCCTTCTTGGCATCAGGCAGTTCGGGCATCGTGGCCGCAATGTCATCGACCCAAGCCTGTTCAATCTCCAGCGGCAGCAGGTCCGGGCAGGGGAAATAGCGGTAATCATGCGCCTCCTCTTTCGAACGCATCGACCGCGTCTCGCCCTTGTCGGGGTCATAAAGCCGCGTCTCCTGCGTCACCGACCCACCATCCTCGACAATGGCAATCTGCCGCCGGGCTTCATAATCAATGGCTTGCTGGATGAACCGCAGCGAGTTCATGTTCTTGATCTCGCACCGCGTCCCCAGATGGGCGAAGTCCTGCGTCGCCTGATACTTCTCATACTGCCCCGGCCGGCAGATCGACACGTTCACATCCGCCCGCAAATTGCCGTTCTGCATGTTGCCATCACAGGTGCCCAGATAGCGCAAGATCTGCCGCAGCTTGGAGACATAGGCCGCAGCCTCCTCCGGCCCCCGGATGTCGGGTCGGCTGACGATCTCCATCAGCGCCACGCCGGTGCGGTTGAAATCGACAAAGGACATCGCCGGATCCATGTCGTGAATGCTTTTGCCGGCGTCCTGCTCCAGATGGATGCGCTCGATCCGCACCAGACGCGCCACACCCGGCCCCATCTCGACCAGCACTTCTCCCTCACCGACAATCGGGTGATAAAGTTGCGAAATCTGGTAGCCCTGCGGCAAGTCCGGGTAGAAATAGTTCTTCCGGTCAAAGGCGGACGCCAGATTGATCGTGGCCTTCAGCCCCAACCCGGTGCGCACCGCCTGTTCAATGCAGAACCCGTTGATCACGGGCAACATCCCCGGCATCGCCGCATCCACGAAGGCCACGTTGGAATTCGGCTCTGACCCCACCTGCGTCGAGGCGCCGGAAAACAGCTTGGAGTGCGAGGCGACCTGGGCGTGAATTTCCATCCCGATCACCAGTTCCCAGTCCGATTTGGCCCCGGCGATCACTTTGGGAATAGGCGAGGTATAGGTCAGATCAAGCATCAAAGCCTCCGGGGGCAGGGGTCGGGCTGGGGTCGCATGGTCCGGTCCTTTTAGGCACGGAGGGGAAGCGGTTCAAGGGCCATGGCGGCGGAAACCTGCCGACATGGGCGGCCTCTGGCCTTCAACAGGTTGGCGAAACCGATTCTCACCTGCAAAAGCGTTCGGTCGCACACGGCGCGACGGCAAAACCACGGTTCAATGTTACGCACTGTTTCAATCCTGCTGTCTGTAGCGCTTTCGGCGACCCTTTGTGTGGCCCTCATCCCAACTTCGGTCGAGGCCAAGGTCAAGAAGACCGCCACTTTGCCCGCCATGCGCTGGGACCACGCCCCCAAAGCATCCGAGTGGACCCAAGAGGCGCTTCAGCAGGTTGCCGAACATGATACGGAACTGACCGGCACGGTGCCACAGGATATCGAGGTCTATTGCCCCGGCTACGCCAAAGCCTCCAAGGACGAACGGCGCGCCTTCTGGGTTGGGCTTTTGTCGGCCACAGCCAAGTATGAAAGCGGCTTTAACGCCGCAGCCGTGGGCGGCAAGGGTCGTTACGTCGGCCTGATGCAGATTTCGCTGCCCACCGCCAAGCACTATGGCTGCGAGGCGACTTCGATCAACAGCCTGAAAGACGGTGCGGCGAACCTGTCGTGCGCGGTCGATATCGTGGCGCCGCATGTCGCAGCCGATGGCATGGTAGCGGGCCAAGGCAACCGCGGCATCGCGCGCGATTGGGGCCCGTGGGCCTCGGCCAAGACCCGCGCTACGATCGCGGCGTGGACCAGCCAGCAGGCCTATTGCCTGCCGTAACCCGCTTCATCTTGGCCTAAATACTCATCTTCAGTACTTGAGACCGCGGTGAAGATGAGTATTTGAGCCAAGATGAATTGGAACGCTAGCCGAGCATGCGCCCCACCATCTCGCCCAGATCGCGGCTAAGCCCCGGGGTGGCGGCAATCCGCGTCAGTTCGGCCTTGGCCAGCGCTTGGCGGCCCGTGTCATAGCGCCGCCACGTCTCGAACGCCGTTGACATCCGGGCGGTGGTTTGCGGGTTCAACGGGTCCAGTTTGATCAGCCAGTCCGCCAACAGCCGGTAGCCTGCGCCCGCGCCATGGTGGAAGCCCGCATGGTTGTCCGACAGGGCACCTATGACAGAGCGGAACCGGTTGGGGTTCTTCCAGTCAAACAGCTTGTGCTGTGTCAGCGCCTCGGTCACCGGGGCCGCCTGATTGGGGGCGGCACACAGGATTTGCAGGGCGAACCACTTGTCCATCACCAGCCGTTCGCCGCTCCACCGTGCTTCGAACCGCGCCAGCGCCTCGGCCCCTGCATCGTTCTCTAGCAGGATGGCCAGGGTGCCGATCTCTTCTGTCATATTGCCCGCAGCCTGATGGGAGGCAGCCTGATGGGCCGCAGACACCGGCGCGGTATCAAGCCGCGCCAGCAGGCCCATGGCCGTCAGTCGCAGCGCCCTTTGCCCCGCCTGTGCCGCATTTGGGCTGAAGGTCCCGGACATCGGCGCGGTCAGTGCCGCCAGTTGCGGTGCCAGCTTTTCCGCCAGCGCCTTGTGCAAGCCCCGCCGCGCGTCACGGATGGCGTCGGGATCGGGCACCCGGCCCGCCGACGCCAGCGTCGCCGCCATGTCATCATCGGTCGGCATCCGCAGCGTCAGCGCCCGGAACGCCGGATCAAGGCTGTCATCCAGCGCCACCAGCGCCAGCCCATCCAGCAAGGGAGCTGCGGGCGCGTTGCCCATCAGCACCTCTTTCGCCAGCGACCGCCCCGCCTCCCAGCGGTTGAACGGGTCGGTGTCATGCGCCAGAAGAAAGGCCCGCTCCGAGGCCTGAACCTCGCGCTGCAACACCACCGGGGCCGAGAAGCCGCGCAGGATTGACGCCGTGGGGCGGCTTGCCAGCCCGGTGAAGTCAAAGCTTTGCGAGGTTGCGGTCAGTTCCAGGACCGTGGTCGGCACCACCTCGTCACCGTTCGGGTTCAAAAGCCCCACCGCCACCGGAATGACCTTGGGGTCTTTGTGCGGCTGGCCAGGCGTGGCTGGGTTCTCCTGGCCAAGGATCAGCCGGAAGGTGCCCGTATCGGCCAGCCACTCCTCCGCAACCGTCACCTTCGGCGTTCCAGCCTGTGAATACCACCGCTTGAACTGGGTCAGATCGCGGCCCGTGGCATCTTCAAACACGCACAGCCAGTCTTCAATCGTCGCCGCATCGCCATCATGCCGGTCAAAGTACAGATCCAGCGCCGCCTTATACCCTTCATCCCCCACCAGCCGCTTCAACATGCCGATGACTTCTGAGCCCTTCTCATACACCGTGGCCGTGTAGAAGTTGTTGATTTCGACAAAGCTTTCCGGCCTGACCGCATGCGCCAAGGGCCCGCCGTCCTCGCGGAACTGGCGCGCGCGCAAGGTCAGGACGTCTTCAATCCGCTTGACAGCCGCAGACCGCATGTCGCCAGTGAACTGCTGATCGCGGAACACCGTCAAGCCTTCCTTCAGGCACAGCTGGAACCAATCACGGCAGGTGATCCGGTTGCCCGTCCAGTTGTGAAAATACTCGTGCGCAATCACCCCCTCGATCCGGTTGTAATCGTCATCCGTCGCCGTCTCCGGGCTGGCTAGCACCAGCTTGGAGTTGAAGATGTTCAGCCCCTTGTTCTCCATCGCGCCCATGTTGAAGTCATCAACCGCCACGATGTTGAAGATATCCAGATCATATTCCCGCCCGTAAACCTGTTCGTCCCACCGCATGGACCGGATCAGACTGTCCATCGCATAGGCGCAGCGCGTCTCGTCACCCTTCCGGACATAGATATTCAACTCGACATCCCGGCCTGACATGGTGGTGAAGCGGTCCGGATGGGCGACCAGATCACCGGCTACCAAGGCGAACAGATAGGCGGGCTTCGGCCATGGGTCATCCCATTCCGCCCATCCAGCCCCCTGCCCCACCGGGTTGCCGTTCGACAACAGCACCGGCATGTCGCTTTCAATCCGCACCTTGAACGGCGCCATCACGTCGGGCCGGTCGGGGTAGAAGGTGATATGCCGAAAGCCCTGCGCCTCGCATTGCGAGCAATAGATGCCGCCGGACATGTACAGCCCTTCCAGCGCGAAATTCCCCTCGGGGGCAATTTCCACCTCAGTTTCCAGCGTGAAATCACCTTGGGGCAGCAAAGCCGCAGCAATCGTCAGCCCGGTTTCATCAGGGCTCACTGTCAGGGCCTTGCCCCCGACAGAAGCCGAGATCAGCCGCACCCCCTCGCCATCCAGCCGCAGGTCATGGCCTGTCCCCCGCGCCGGGTTGGGCGACAGGTCCAGCCGCGCCAGCACCCGGGTGGCCTTGGGGGCCAGCCGGAAGGTCAGGGATACGCCCCGCACCACATGGGTGAAGGGCTGATAGTCGGCAAGGTATACGGTCTTCGGGCTTTCGGCGTTCATCGGGGCCATCCTTTGTTGACCCGAAAGCTAACCTCCTGAACGCCGAAAGAAAAGCAACGCGGCCGGAAAAGTAAAAGACGCCGGAAAAATCACAGGCGTTCGGCAACCGCCGCAAGTTTGCCCAAAGTCTCAAGGCCCTTCTCATCCGCCTGATAGCCCATCGCCGCCGCCTTGGCCGCTGCATTGGGCATGGTGATGGTCTTGGTGATCCGCGTGCCGCCGGCTTCCGGCGTCAACGAGATGTCCACATACATCGGCTCACCCTCGGCATCTGCATCGCCGTCCATCAGGAACTCGATCCGGTCCAGCCGCATGATCTGATAGCGGTGGCGGTTGGCCCAGGTCTGGCCATGCCCCACCATGTCAAAGCGCCAAAGGCCGCCCTCGCGCAGGTCAATCTCTTTGGTCACACAGGAAAACCCCTCAGGCCCGAACCATTTGGGCAGGATGGTCGGGTCCGTCCAGCAGCGCAGCACCGTGGCAGGCGGCGCCCCGATCAGACGAGAAATCGTGATCTGCCGCGTCTCAAGCTCTTGCGCATAGGCCTCCAACTGGTTCGCCACCGTGCCCCAGCCACCCTCGAACCCCATCTGCCGATGCTGTTCGGCGGCGGCTTTAGAGCGGTGCCGCACCACGGCGCGGTAGCGGGTCACCCCCGGCTCAAGGTCCGCGAAGGTGATGATGGCGGTCATGAACGGCTCTGGGCTGGGCTTCCAGCCGGCCTGATAGGTGTCGGTGAAGACCAGCTTTTCGCCGGGGATCACCTCCAGATAGACGCCATTGTTCTCCATCAGGGTGCCGTCGATGTTGAACGTCGTGTTGCAGGCACCGCCGGGGCGGACGTCCAGCACACATGCGGCCACCTTGTGCGGTTTGGGCACGAACCAGTGCGGCAGGTGTTTGGGGTCGGTCCAGCAGGCCCACAACAACGCGCGCGGCGCCCGCAGATCGCGGACGAATTCCAGGTCAAGTTCGGGGTCAAGTTCGGGGTCAAGTTCCATCAGTCGTTCCTTTCCTTCCAGCAAGACAGGGTTCCGGCGCAGGCCTTGCAAAGCGCCCGTCATAAGCTGTTCGCAAGGGCATCCAACTGATCGGCGGCCATGCCCAAACCGGTCTCAAAGCCCGTCGCGCGGTTCGCAGCCAGATCTTTCTGCGGGCGTGACGCGCCACGAACCGGTAACGCGTGCCGCCCGCTTCGGGTGCAAAGGTGACAATCGCGGTAAAAGACGGGCCAGCGCTGATGTCAGGCGCCGGAAAGGGAGCATAGTCTTCCCCCATCAGGTCAGTGAAAACCAGTTTGCACGCGGGCACAACTTCAAGAAAGCAGCCGTCGCTGCGGAAATTTCCCCCCGCGGGTCCGGCCATCCGCATGAAGAAACGGCCACCGGCGCGCAGGTCCAGAACGGCCTCGGCCACGACCCGGGGTTTGGGCAGATACCACTGGCCGAACAGCGCAGGATCCATCCGGCAGCGCCAGACAAGCGCTGGCGGCGCAGCCAGAACCCGCTCCAGGACCAGATCAACCGCCGGATCAATCCGCATCAGCGCCCCCTTCGGCCATCAATTGCAAGACATACGCCTCCAACCGGTCGGTCCGCGCCTCCCAGACGGCGCGCTGCTCTGCCAGCCATCCCATTGTCGCCTCAAGGGTTTCGGGTCGCACCCGGCAAGTCCGCACACGCCCCGCCTTTGCGCTGGCAATCAGCCCGGCCTCTTCCAGCACGGCCAGATGCCGCAGCACCGTGGGCAACGCCAGCCCGGTCGGGCGCGCAAGGTCCGACACCGGAACCGCCCCCCGGCCCAACGCCTGCAACATCGCCCGCCGCGTCGGGTCCGACAGGGCTTGAAAGATCAGGGACAGGTCAGGATCATACTTAGCCATATAGCTAAGTAACACGCGCTGCCCCGGTTGAGAAGCCCTTTCTGATCGCCTTTCACTCAGGCTCAAATATCCCACGGGGGTGCGGGGGGGGGGGGGGGGGGCCCCCCCGCGCGGG
>JAYSQA010000161.1:0-4648 GCA_043721775.1 Rhodobacterales bacterium | reverse complement strand
GACGGCGGTCGGCACGCCCACCACGGGAAAGCGGTCATGGCTGGGCTTCCACGGGTTGCCCCGGCATTCCCAGTAATAGCGCGACGAGGTGCCGCCGGTTTGCGTCAGGAAATAGACCGCCGCAGTGGTGATCAGGTCTTCCTTGGGCCAGACTTGTTCGAACGCCGAAGTCCCGACGCCGCGCTCTGCCAAACCCCAGAAATACCGCTTCTCAGTGATCCAGGCGAGTTGACCCGCCGGGGAGTCCGTCACCAGCGCCGCCAGCGTCTGCGGCTTCGTCAGTTGCATCTCGCCGTAGCCGCTTTCGTTTTGCACGAAAAGCTTGCCCCGGTCGAACCACCCCGCCTCGGCCGCCGAATATTCGCTTTCCGCCGGGAGCCCCAGAACCGGGTCGAACTTGACGCCTGCGGGTTGGTCGGGATGGGTGGGCAGATAGTGGCTCATCTGCGCCGGGAAGTGGGTATAGACGCCGATAACGTCCTTTTCATACTTGTGGCCATGCTGCTGCGCGATCAGCGCGCCCCAGTCGCCGCCCGCCGTGGCATAGCGGTCATAGCCCAAAACGTCTTTCATCAGCGTGTTTTCAAGGTCCGCCGTGCGCCAGAAATTCCAGCCCGTCTCGGTCAGTGGCGAGGAGAAGCCATAGCCGGGCAGCGAGATCAGCACGACGTCAAAGCTGTCCTCGGCCTTGCCGCCATGTGCCTCGGGGTCGGTCAGGGGGCCGATGACCTTGCGCAGATCCCAGAACGTCCAAGGCCAGCCGTGGTGGATCAGAAGCGGCATCGGATTCTTGCCTTTGCCCTTCACGTGGAGAAAGTGCAGTGGCACGCCCATAAGATCGATCTTAAACTGCGGGAATTCGTTCATCCGCCGTTCGACATCGCGCCAGTCGTAGTCGTTGATCCAATACTTGACCAACTCGCGGTGATAGGCAGTGTTGTACCCGTATTTCCAATCGTCGTTCGCGAAGTCTGACGGAAAGCGGGTGCGCTTCAGCCGGTCCATCATGTCGGCAAGATCAACCTCGGGAATGGCGACCCTAAACGGTTTCACATCGTATTTCGGCACCATATTCGGTCCTCCCTCATGGCAAATCTTCCCCGGGCCCGGATGCGATAGCGTCAGGGCTTGCGTGCGAAATTGGCTGTGGCCTCAGTGATCGAGGCTGCGCATCACGTCCTTGATCAAGGGCCAGACCCGCGCGGCCGAAGTGTGGTCCATGGATTCTTTCGTCGAGTGCAGATCGTAAAGGTTGGTGCCGATGCCGATGGTATCGAGGCCCTTGATGCGCTGGGTGAACATGCCCAGTTCCAGGCTGCAAACCGAGACCAGCACATCCGGCGCCCGCCCCATCACCCTTTCATAGCTGGCCGTGGCGATCTCCAGCATCCGCGACTTCGGGTTCCAAGGGAATTCCGGCGCGTCCAAACCGATCTGCTTGGCGGTGACACCCTCTCCGGCAAGATCGGCCAAAGCCATCAACTGATCCAGAACCGCATGTTTGCGCGAGGTGACGGCGCTGGTGATCGTGCAGATGATCTCTACCCCCAGCTTGGTCATCTTCATCAGACCGATGTTGTTCGAGGTCTCCCAGTTCTGCGCGATCTCCAGATTCTGGTTGGTAATCCCGTTCGGCAAAAGCGCGATGGCTTGCACCATCCGGGCCGAAGCGCGAGCAGAGAAGGCCTGCGTCGGCACCTCGCCGCGCCGAGTGGTGATCCGCATGTCCGGGTCTGCAATGCGGAACTCATGCCGGATATCTGACGCCAAGGCCGCCACGGCGTCTTCCACCGCCTGAACGAGCGCGGGTTGCACCAAAAGCAAAGCCTCGGCCTCGGCCGGGATGACGTTGTTCTGCACGCCCCCCGAAATCCGCGCAATTTGCACCGCGCCCACTTGCAGCGCCCGGCGCACCAGCCGCCCGATCAGGACGATGGAATTGCCGCGCTCGAAATGGATGTCGAATTCGCAATGACCGCCGCGCAACCCCCGGAGGTCGATGACCAGCGGCACCAATCCCGCCTGCGGCACTTGCCACTCGGCGTCGAAGTCCAGCCGACAAGACACATCGCCCGAGCACCCGGCCAGAAGCTGCTTTTCATCGATCCAGTTGAAGTCGATCATCCGCTTGCCCGAAAGGAGCCGCAGATCGATGTTGTCACCGCCGACCTTGCCCATCTCTTCCATCACCGTCATCACGCATTCCAGGGGCGGATGGGGCAGAACGGTCGAATCCAGAAGCGCCAGCATATAAGAAATGCCCAACCCGTTGTCAGCGCCCAGCGTCGTGCCTTCGGCCCGGATACGGTCACCGTCGACCTTCAGCGTAACGCCCTGCGTGGCGAAGTCATGGGTCACGCCGTCGTCCAGCTTGCAGACCATGTCGATATGGCCGTGCAGGATGACCGTGGGCGCCGCCTCGTAACCCGGCGTTCCGGGTTTCTTGACGATGATGTTGTCCAACGCGTCGCGGTGATGGGCCAGTCCGCGCTCTTTCGCGAAATCGGCGATGAAATCGGTAGCCTGCCGCTCATGCTGAGAACAGCGGTGCTTCGCGCTCAGCTTTTCGAAAAAACTCATCACTTCTTGCGGTTCGATCCCGTCCAGCACTGCCACGTCACCCTCCATCTCGCTGTTTCAGCCGCATGCCCCTTTGGGGCCCTGCCCCAGAAATTCCGGAGCAGCGGCTGTCATTCCCTCGTTCTTCGTACCTTTGCCGACTGTTCCAATCTGGGATCAGGCAGTGAGCCACCCCTCCCTGTTGTGGTTCTGCAGAGCAATGGCTGACCTCCTCCGTCGCCCTGGTCTGGCTTTGGTCCCTCGCCTCCCATTTGGAGCATTTGTTCTTTACATGCACATTTGTTTCATTTGCTTTGATACCAAAAAGTCATCTGCCTGACAACAAAAAACTTGGCCCGCCGAAGAATCATGCCAGAAGAACAATTCTCACTATTATCAATGGCCTAGACTGCGATCCATGGGTGGCAGTTCCGATTGCAGGCCAACTATCGCCAATCGAGGGATCGGTCCAACAATTGGCTGAACGGTTGAATCGTATCTGTAGCTGATTCCGCGGGAGTGGCCGCGAGTTGCGCAACCATTTGAAGATCATGTTCGCGTCTATCGCGTACCGGCGCGCGACTTAAGCCACGGATATCCCGGCGCAGCCTCCTACAAGAAGTTCGGCCCCTTCGCTTCATCGGCACAAAGCCGCTTCGCCCGACGCGCCACGCCCGCACCATAGTGTTCACCATCAATAGTGGACACTATCCGTAATTCCCAGTCTGCGGCACAGCGGTCAGCCCGCACGTTGTGGGCGCCCCGCTGGACGCAAGCGAAATTTTGGGCACGTTTTGGCGCGTGATCAGGTGCGCTCGTGTATCCGGCATCAAAGATGCGGCCCATCATGCACCGCGGGCCTTTATGGCGATATGCAGACCGGGACAATCTTGCTTACCCGCGCTCAAAGTCGCTCCGTCCGGAATGCCGGTTCGCCGGCCCCAGTCACTTGACCGCCTGCCCTTACGTTCCCTCCCCCCCACATCCGGCGCCAATCCGGCGGCGGCCAGCTATTCCGGCGCCGCCGAATCCCGGAAATCCTCTCCCTTGCGCAGCAGGCCGTGCGCGCCATACGATTGGCGAGCGCCACAGCGACCAGCATCTTCGGCTTGTGCGTCAACATTCGCAAGAGCCACGAGCCGTTAGGCGCCCTCTGCTAGTCGCCCATCGCACCACTGCGATGGTGGCGATTGTCAGGAGCCGTCGGATATCGCACTGGCCCATCTTCACGGTTCGACCCACGCGATCCTTGCCCTCGCCCGAGCGCCTCCGCGGCGTCGGACCGATCCAAGCGGCCAAGTCCCGGCCCTTCTTGGTGCGAAGGTGGTGATTGCCGCGGCAGTCACCGCGCCCACCCCGGGAATCGTTGTCAGCCGTCGTGCCATTTCGTCAGCGGTCTCACGTCGGCGGAGTTCGGGATCAAGGCCCGCAATCTCCTCAGCCAACCCGGCGATCTGGCCCAGAAGAAGGCGTGCGAGGTCGCGCACCACCACAGGCAATAAGCGGTCATCCCCATCGATTACTGCCGCAAGACGCCTGACACGTGCCGGGCCGGCGGGAGCAACGATGCCCTGCTCTACCAGATGGCCACGCAGCGCTTTGATCGTCTGCGTGCGCTCGCGAACCAAAAGGTCGCGGGTGCGGTAAGGCATCGCCGCCGCCTTTTGGGCCTCGCTTGTCACGGCCACGAACCGCATGGTCTTTCTTGACGCAGCCTCCGCGTTCTTCCGGACGGAACTCCTACAACTGCTGCGCATTGAGGGTCGCCAGAACGATGGCGGCAATATTGGCCACCAAGGGCCATTCGCCCAATTTTCACGGGGGAGCAGTCAAACGTAAGTGATGGGAAACCACCTTCCTCCGCCCCCGCACCGGAGTCGATCCGATACTTGGGACCATGCAGCCGCATGAATTTAGGTGGTTCGGTTTGTTTGAACAGGTTTTGGGCGTTTTCCAAGTGGATATCCGCCTTGTTTATGCCGCTGCCGCTTCCAGCATCAGCGCGTTGAAGTAAGCCTGATCGGGGGTTTTCCTGTCAAGCGATGAATGCGGGCGGCGGCTGTTATAGAATATCAGATACCGCTCGATC
>JAYSQA010000160.1:0-3281 GCA_043721775.1 Rhodobacterales bacterium | reverse complement strand
TGGCTTCCGCCTGGATTCCCCGGTGAAAGTGCCTGTCGCTAGCGAAATGCCGCGCTGCGCCCCCCCGCATACAAACGGGGCCGGGGAGGAACCATGCCAGGGGGGAGGGGCAGAAACGAAAGCGCCCGAGAGGGGTTTCCTCCGAGCACAAATCTTCGATGGCAAGGTATGATTCAAGGGGGGCAGAGTTGTCAATGGGTTAGGAAACCATAGCACCGCTCACCGGCCGACTGCCATATCCGACAGCAAAGCCTCGGCCTGCGCCAGAACGCCCCGAACAGCGGCGTCTTCCAGGTCCGGTGGGTAGCCGTACTTTCGCAGGATGCGTTTGACGAGAACCCGCAAGCGAGCCCGCGCACTGTCACGGTGCGCCCAGTCAATGGTGACGTTCGCCTTCAGACCCTTCAACAGTTCATGCGCAATGATCTTCAGCTGGTCATTGCCAAGGATATCGACAGCGCTCTGATTGTCGGCCAAAGCATCATAGAAGGCGATTTCCTCGGGGGTCAGCCCCGTTTCTTCACCCCGATTTCTGGCCTCGCGCACTTCCTTTGCCAGCGCGATCAGCTCTTGCAAGACTTCGACGGTGCTGATGGCGTTGGTGTGATAACGTGAGATCGCCTCTTCCAGCCGCTCGGAAAACTTCCGGGTTTCAATCACGTTCGACCGGCTGCGCGATCTGATCTCGTCGTTCAGAAGCTTTTTCAGCGCCTCAAGGGCGAGGTTCTTTTTCTCCATCTGACCAATTTCGGCCAGGAACTCGTCTGACAGGATCGAAATGTCTGGCGAGGAAAGTCCAGCTGCCGACAAGATGTCGACGATTTCGGTTGATGCGACGGCGCCATTCACGATCTGGCGGATGGCAAGTTCGCGGTCGGCAGAGGACCGACCGGACGTATCGGACGCCTTGACCATCGCCGCGCGCACGGTCTGGAAGAAACCGACCTCGTCGCGGACATCGCGTGCGGTATCGCTGGCCGAACAAAGCGCAAAGGCCTTGGACAGCGCCAACACCGCGTCCTGGTATCGCCGGTGCGCTGCTTTCTTGGCTTCCTTGTCGGTTTCCCGCTGCGCCGCCTCGTCTTGCCTTGCCAGGATCCAGTCGAGCGCCTCTGCCAAAGCCACGAGGCGATGGTGCGGTGTGCCGGTCAGCCCCTTGGAATAGTCGCAGCCGTGGAACATGGCGCGCACCACATCCAGCCGTTCGAGAAGCACCGCAACCGCCTCGGCCTCGTCGATGCCCGCTTGCTCCTGGTCCGATTTGGAATACTGGCCCAGCGCGGATTTCAGGTTCTGGGCAATGCCGATGTAATCGACGATCAGCCCTGCGGGCTTGTCGCGGAACACCCGGTTCACCCGCGCGATGGCCTGCATCAGCCCGTGCCCGCGCATCGGCTTGTCGATGTACATCGTGTGCATGGACGGCGCGTCAAAGCCGGTCAGCCACATGTCGCGCACGATCACCAGCTTGAGCGAGTCTTTTGGATCCTTTGCGCGCTTGGCCAGAAGGTCGCGCCGCGATTTGCCGCCGATATGGGGCTGCCAGGCTTCCGGGTCCGAGGCAGAGCCGGTCATCACGATCTTGATCAGGCCGCCCGCATCGTCGTCCGAATGCCATTCCGGCCGCAGTGCCACGATCTGATTGTAGATATCTACGCAGATGCGGCGGCTCATGCAGACGACCATGGCTTTGCCGTCCATCGCTTGCATCCGGGCCTCGAAATGCGCGACCAGATCTTCGGCGACCATCTTCAATCGCTTTTCCGAACCCACAAGAGCCTCGACAGTCGACCATTTGCGCTTCAGTCGTTCCTGCTCGCTGGCGGCTTCGTCCTCGGTCAGCTCTTCGATTTCAGCGTCAACCTTGGGCTTTTCCGCGTCGGGTAACTCGATTCGGGCGAGGCGGCTTTCGTAATAGATCGGAACCGTCGCCCCATCTTCAACCGCGCGGCTGATATCATAGACGTCGATGTAATGACCGAACACGGCCGGGGTGTTGACATCGGTCGCCTCGATGGGCGTGCCGGTGAAGCCGATGAATGACGCGTTGGGCAGGGCATCCCGCAGGTGTTTTGCGAAACCATAGGCGATGGCCCCGGTCTTCTCGATGCGAGCCTTGAACCCGTATTGGCTGCGGTGAGCTTCGTCCGCGATCACCACCACATTCCGACGGTCAGTTAGCATCGGGTACGCATCGCCCTTTTCGGGGGCGAACTTCTGAATGGTGGTGAAGATTACCCCGCCAGATGCCCGCGACAGCGCCTTTTGCAAATCCTCGCGGCTGTCCGCCTGTATCGGGGTTTGGCGGATCAGGTCGCGGCACATCGAAAAGGTCGCAAAGAGCTGATCGTCCAGATCGTTGCGGTCAGTGATCACGACGATCGTCGGATTTTCCATCGCATGTTCACGCACCAGTTGCCCGGCATAGAAGGCCATCAGCAGGCTCTTGCCCGAGCCTTGCGTATGCCAGATCACCCCGGCTTTGCGGTCGCCCTGCGATCGGCTGGCCTCTACGGTACTGACCACGGCGCGCTTGACCGCGTGGAACTGGTGGTAACCCGCGATGATCTTCGCGATGCCGTTTGGTGTGTCGCCAAAGACGGTGAAATCTCGCAATAGCGACAACAACCGTGGACGGGCGAAGACCCCTTCGATCAGCACCGACATTTCCGGTGCACCCTTTGGTGCCACATCGACGCCATCGGTCGTGCGCCAAGGCATGAACCGTTCAAGGTCGGCGGTCAGTGAACCGATGCGCGCCTGGATACCGTCTGTGGTCACAAGCACCGCATTGGCCCGAAACAGCGATCCGATCTGCGCTTTGTACGTCTGCAACTGGTTGAACGCGGCGCCCAGTGTTGCGGTTTCCGCGCCAGGCTTCTTCACCTCGATCACGCCGACCGGCAAACCGTTCAGGAATACCACCACGTCCGGGCGGCGGTTGTTGCCGTTTTCGATCACCGTGAACTGCGCGATGGCCAGCCAGTCGTTCTGCATATCTTCCGGGTCGACCAAGCGCACAGCATCACCACGGATCGTGCCGTCCTCGGCGCGGTATTCCACAGGAACGCCCTCAACCATGGCGCGGTGAAGGCGGCGGTTCTCTTCTATCAGCGATGGGCGCTCGACGCCCAGCAGCTTGCGCAACGCATCCTCCCGAGCGTCTTCGGGGATCTGTGGGTTTAACCGGGCGATGGCATCGCGCAGGCGACCTGGCAGGAACGTGTCGGAATAGGCTTCGCGCTCCGGCGCACGACCATCGGGGCCCGACACCGCGTCAT
>JAYSQA010000159.1:0-1993 GCA_043721775.1 Rhodobacterales bacterium | reverse complement strand
GTGAGTTCAGTCCAGGCCATCGTGATCTCCGTTCAGTGTTGCTACCGAACAGAATCACAACCTACTGAATTCACACAGATAGTTTCGGATCGGCCTCTTAGAGACTGGAGCTATCCGGTCCGAATGGTGGTCCGGTTGAGACGGATGAAACAGCGATCGGCCTCCAGCGTTTCCTCGAAGCGGTCAGCCGCCATCAAGCTGCAGCATTGGCGCGCGGGGATCAGAACCAGGCCATCGAGGGGCCAGCAATGATGGAGCCGGCGATTGCATATGATGTGGGTGTCTCATGACCAGCTTTACCGCGACCTGCGACCAGCCTGGCACGATGCCGCAGCATCAACTGCAGGACATCGATGCCAAGGTTGACCAAGTTTTGCACGAGGTGACGGACCTGCTGGACCGGATCCTCGCCGTGCTCGAGAAAGATGAAGCAAGCCGGCCGATGGTCGTCTGCAATGGAACCTGACCAGGGGGGCAATAACTCCCCGACCTGAGGAACTGGGACCGGTTGGGTCCTGCGCTTGAGACAACCGCGAAATTGGCAACCGGGTATCCCCCACCTGCCGAAGGCTTGAACGGATCGGAACCAAGGCATGACACGCGGACCCACGCCCAAACCCACGCCCAAACCCACGGCCGTCAAGATCGCCGAGGGCAATCCCGGCAAGCGGAAGATCAACGGCCACGAACCAAAGCCTGCCGGCAGCATGCCGGACTGCCCCGCCCATCTCTCGGTCGAGGCCAAGGCGGAATGGCAGCGGATCGCCGTCAACATGAACCGGGTCGGATTGCTGGAACGCTGCGCCCTGCGGCACGGCAACGTCCACAGCGCCGACGGCGGGCAGAATGCGCTCGACCCGGTGATCGCCCGCTACGCTGGTCGCAAGCTTGGTGGCCGCTTCTTCCGCGCCGACGCCGCCTATGCCAGCCCCGCGATCTACGCACGGCTGGAAGAGGTGGGCTACTTCTACGCCATCCGGCTGCCCGCCAATGCCGTGCTTCGCGAGAAGATCGCGCACCGGCTTACCCGGCCGGTCGGGCGTCCTTCGCTGACCAA
Source organism: Rhodobacterales bacterium (assembly GCA_043721775.1). Lineage (GTDB taxonomy): Bacteria > Pseudomonadota > Alphaproteobacteria > Rhodobacterales > Rhodobacteraceae > Stagnihabitans. The sequence goes on along the minus strand of JAYSQA010000159.1, from coordinate 936 downwards.
GGTCAAACGGTTCTTCGAAGACTTCCATTACCAGGCACAAAGCTGGGGCGAGGAGCGCCGCGTCATCGCCAAGATCGAATGGCATCCGGACGAACTTTTTCCCCGTGTGGGATTCATCGTCACCAACCTGCTCATGGAGCCGGACTGGGTGGTGCGGTTCTATAACCAGCCCGGCACTGCCGAGCAGCATATCAAGGAAGGCAAGTACGCCTTCCGCTGGACCCAGCCGTCGTGCAAGCGGTTCCGCGACAACGAGGTGCAGCTGCAACTGCACGCACTGGCCTATAATCTGGCCACCTTCCTGCGCTGCATCGACCTGCCCGAGGCGATGGCCGACTGGTCGCTGACGAGCCTGCAGCTCAAGCTGATCAAGATAGGGGCCCGCGTGGTGCGTCACGCCCGCGCCATCACCTTCCAACTGGCCGAGGTGGCAGTAACCGGCCCCATGGCCCGTGCCATTCTTGCCGCGATCTGCCGATTACGAGCACCCCGGTCATGCGCGTGACCGCGATCAAGACCCAAACTGAACAAAGGGGGCAGGACAAGTCTGCCCACCGCGCTGAAAAACGTGGTCGCAGGGCCCGAGTGATGCGAGCCCAAGCCCTTCTACCCGACCACGCACGTCGCTCTGCACGAAAAACCCTTGATCCGCTGGCCCTATCAGGCAATCTTGGCGTCGAATGGCAGGCCACCTGGGGAATGTCGGCTCAGAAAGACCAAGAAGGATTCATATTTTATGTATCGACTAATCGTAATTCTGCTCGCATTTCTTGCGCCCCCGGCAATTGCCGATACCAACTACACCTTTACCGAGCCTTCTTGCCCAGTAATAATCTGTAGCTGTTCCATCCCGGAGCATTGCATTGACGCCCGCCGCCTGCCATTGTTCATCGCAAGGTCCGTGCTTCGCGGTCTGATCGCCGGGTTGCGCGCTGA
>JAYSQA010000158.1:0-6068 GCA_043721775.1 Rhodobacterales bacterium | reverse complement strand
GAAGCGGATGATATCTTCACCAAACTGATGGGTGATGTCGTTGAACCGCGGCGCGAATTCATTCAGGCGAACGCGCTGAACGTCGAGCATCTTGATATCTGATTAAATCATGAAACCGGATCAAAAGGGGGCTTCGGCCCCTTTTTTCGGTCTGGTGACCCCGGCGTGATTCGAACACGCGGCCTACGGTTTAGGAAACCGTCGCTCTATCCGGCTGAGCTACGGGGCCAATGACTGGAACCGTTTCGTAAAACGGTTTGCGCAACGGGTCAACCTTACTAAGTTCACGCGCGCTCTAATCTTTCCAAATCCCTCGCTTGGAAGGCGGCCGCCCGATCCCTTGCGCCCCGATCTCTTGCGATAAGGCTTGCCGCTGAAAAGCTGCCGTTGTGCAACGGATTTTGGATTGGGCGTTTTGGAAAAGAAAAGGGGGAGTGAATTTGGCCCACCACTCCCCCTCGGGGTCCGTTGCGTCTGGGTTGAGAGCTTGCAGAACGCAGCGGATATCGCCGGAACCTTTGTCTGGTCCCGTTAGCGGTAACATAACGGCGAATCAGCGCTTGGACAAGTGAAAGATTTGGCGCTAACACTGGGGAAACGAAGGGGACTGCATTTGACCAAGGCCACTGGCATCGACCCGCGCCGCGCCCTGACGCTGCGTGACGTTTCCGAGGCGTCGGGCGTCAGCGAAATGACGGTCAGCCGCGTGCTGCGCAACCGTGGCGACGTCTCGGCCACCACCCGGGAACGCGTGTTGCAAGCGGCCCGGACGCTTGGCTATGTGCCCAACAAGATCGCCGGTGCCCTCGCCAGTCAGCGGGTCAATCTGGTGGGCGTCATCATCCCCTCGTTGTCGAACATGGTCTTCCCCGAGGTTATGACCGGGATTTCTGAAATTCTCGATAACACCGGGCTTCAGCCTGTGGTCGGCGTCACCAATTACCTGCCAGCCCGCGAAGAAACGGTGCTGTATGAAATGCTCAGTTGGCGTCCGTCGGGCGTTATCCTGGCAGGGTTGGAACATACGGCGGCGGCGCGCGCCATGCTGGCCCAAGCGGGCATCCCGATTGTTGAGATTATGGACATCGACGGCCCTGTCGTTGACAGCGCCGTTGGCATTTCGCACCGTCGCGCCGGGCGTCAGATGGCCGAGGCGATTGTCGCCTCTGGCTACACGAAGATCGCCTTCATGGGCACGCAAATGCCCAACGATTTCCGCGCCAAGAAGCGGCTTGAGGGGTTTGAAGAGGCCCTGAAGCGCGCCGGAATGGCCTTGGTCGACCGAGAGTTTTATGACGGCGGCTCGGCGCTGTTGAAGGGACGAGAGATGACCGCAGCGGTGCTGCGCCGCACCCCGGATGTCGATTTCCTCTATTATTCCAATGATATGATCGGGGCAGGCGGGTTGTTGTACTGCCTGGATCAAGGCATCGACGTGCCGGGGAAAGTCGGTCTGGCGGGCTTCAATGGTGTCGAGCTGCTTGACGGTTTGCCGCGCCGTCTTGCCACGATGGACGCCTGCCGGTTGGAGATTGGCCGCCGCGCCGCGCAGATCATCGCCGGTCGCAATGAACATCCGGACCTTGGCCCCGAAACCGTGGAACTGTTCCCCATCCTGCAACCCGGCGACACGATCCGTCAGCGCTAACCCATCAGGCGGCCATCCCGGTGGCCAAGGATGCGGGTGGTCAGGATATTGCCCTCGGGTTGATCAGCGTCAAAAGTAACTTCGGTGAACTGCGCCGTTCGGCCCAGTCGGGCCGTCTCGATCAAGACCTGATGCGTCGCACCCACCTGCGCCTGCAAATGCCGCTGCAACGCCGCATCGCCTGCTGCACGCAGCCGGGCAGCCCTCGCCTTGATCTCGGGACCCTTGACCTGCGGCATCCGCGCCGCCGGAGTGCCCTTGCGCGGGCTGAACGGGAAGACGTGCAGGAAGGTCAGGCCGCAATCCTGAACCAGCTTCAACGAGTTTCCGAACATCTCTTCGGTTTCAGTCGGAAAGCCTGCAATCAGGTCGGCGCCGAAGACCATATCAGGTCGCAGCGCCCGGGTTTCCTCGCAGAACCGAATCGAATCTTCGCGCGCGTGCCGCCGCTTCATCCGCTTCAGAATCATGTTGTCACCGGCCTGAAGGCTAAGGTGCAAGTGCGGCATCAGACGCGGTTCCGCAGCAATTGCTTCCATCAAAGCCGGGTCAGCTTCTATGGAATCAATCGAAGAAATCCGCAGCCGCGCGATGCTGGTCAGCCGCAAAAGCTTTAACACCAGGTCGCCCAGATGCGGCATCCCAGGCAGGTCCGCCCCCCACGAGGTCAGGTCTACCCCGGTCAGCACAACCTCCGCAAAACCCTTGTCGATCAAGCGTTTGACCTGCTCGACCACCACGCCGGCCGGTACGGACCTGGAGTTGCCCCGGCCATAGGGAATGATGCAGAAGGTACAGCGGTGGTCGCAGCCGTTCTGCACCTGAACATAGGCGCGCTGGCGGCCAAATCCGTCGATCAGATGGCCCGCCGTCTCACGCACAGACATGATGTCGTCGACCTGAATCTTCTCGGTCACGCCGATCAGATCGGGAATACGCAGGCTGTGCGTCAGCCCTGCCCAGGTATCAGCCTGCATCTTTTCATGGTTGCCGATCACGCGGGTCACCTCGGCCATCCCGGCGAACGTCTCAGGCTCGGTCTGCGCCGCACAGCCGGTCACGATCACCGCTGCACCGGGGTTCTCGCGGGCCAGACGGCGGATTTCCTGCTTGGCCTTGCGCACGGCTTCGGCAGTTACCGCGCAAGTGTTCACAATCACCACACCCGACAGGCCAGCCGCCGCAGCCAGCTCTTTCATCGCCTCGGATTCGTAGGCGTTTAGCCGACATCCAAGCGTCGCAAAGACCGGAGGTTTCAGGTCGTTCATGCGTTTGCCGCCAGATAGTCCGCCGACAGGATGCCGTCAAAGACATGCGCCACCGGGCCGGTCATCCAGACGCCATCCCCGCGCCAGTCAATCTCCAGCACGCCACCGTCAAGGTCCAGTGTCACCTTGCGTCCGGTCAGCCCGCGCAGATGGGCGGCGACGCCGGTGGCGCAAGCCCCTGATCCGCAAGCCAAAGTGATCCCCGCGCCGCGTTCCCAAACGCGCATTCGTAAATGATCGGGGCTTATGACAGAGGCGAATTCCACGTTGGTCCTCTCTGGGAAAATCGGATCATGCTCGACGCCCGGCCCCAGTACGCGCAGGTCCACGGCCTCGGCGTCTGGCACAAAAAACACACAATGCGGGTTGCCCATCCCCACGGCCACCGGGTCGCCCGGCAGGGGCAGATGCAGCGTGTTCATGGCCCCTGACAAAGGCACTTCGGCCCAGCCCAGCTGCGGTGCGCCCATGTTCACCGACACCCGCCCGTCCGCCAGCCTGCGTGCCGACAAAGGCCCGCGCGCCGTCACAAGGTTCACCATATCAACGCCAGCGCCGCGCATCACAAAATCGGCGACACAGCGCGTGGCATTGCCGCAAGCCCCGGCCCGGCTGCCGTCGTTGTTCCAAAAATCCAACGCAAAATCCGCCGTGTCCGAGGACCTGATCTCTGCCAGCTGATCAAAGCCAACGCCGCGATTCCGGTCTCCCAAAGCTTTCGCCAGACCAGGCGTCACCACCGCCTCACGCCCGCGCGAGTCGATCACGACGAAGTCATTGCCCGCCCCATGCATCTTCATGAAGGTCAGACTGGCCAAAGCGTCCGGTGCATCTGTATTGCTCATGCCGGGCATATACCTGCGCCCAATGGTTTTTGCCAGTCTGCAAAGAATTTGTGACCAAACGCCCCTTGCCCCCCGGCTGAATTGCCGACCCAGCGCCCGGCACGGGGCCGTAAGCTCAGGCGGTCAAGCGGCTGACTCTCAATCAGCTTGTCGGCGGTTCGAACCCGCCACGGCTCACCGTGCAAAAAATCCCCCTTTCCGCGAAAGATCAAGCCATTGAAGATAGCGCTGAATAAGGGCTTGACGCCACCGCGCGCATTCCTTAGTCAGCGCCGCAGTGGGCCGGTAGCTCAGCCGGTAGAGCAACTGACTTTTAATCAGTAGGTCTCGGGTTCGGATCCCGACCGGCTCACCAAATTTCAAGGGCTTGGGTGGCAACACCCAAGCCCTTTGGTTTTGCGCCAGATGCACACCGCCCGCTGATCCCTGCACCTCAGCACCAAGCCTCTGCCGCTTTGTGCCTTTTCTTGGCGGCCAAAACCCCGATATCACAGGTTCAAACGCGGAGGCTGTCATGACAGTGGAACTTGGGCTCGATACCTTTGGCGATATCTCGCTGGGGCAGGATGGCATACCGAAACGGCCCGATCAGGTGCTGCGCGATGTGGTCGATCAGGCCGTTCTGGCGGATGCGGTTGGTATAGATTTCATCGGTCTGGGCGAACACCACCGCCCCGATTTCGCGATCTCGGCACCCGAGATTGTTCTGGCCGCCATCGCAGGCCGCACCAAACGCATCAAGCTGGGCACGGCGGTCACGGTTTTGTCATCCGATGATCCGGTTCGGGCGTTTCAGCGCTTTTCCACCCTGAACGCCGTGTCGAATGGCCGGGCCGAGGCTATCCTTGGCCGTGGCAGCTTTACCGAAAGCTACCCGCTCTTTGGCTATGACATGGCCCAATACGACGTTCTGTTTGAAGAAAAGCTTGATCTGTTCGCCAAGCTGATCCGCGAAAAAGAGGTGACATGGGCTGGCCAGACCCGCACCAGCCTGACGGCGGAACGCGTCCAGCCCCCGCTTGGCCCCGAAGGCATGACGGTCTGGGTTGGCGTCGGTGGCAGCCCGGAATCCGTCGTGCGCGTCGTGCGCCAGGACCTGCAACTGATGCTGGCGATCATCGGCGGCGACCCGCGCCGCTTCCTGCCCTATATTGACCTGTACCACCGCGCCTGCGCCCAGATGCAAAAGCCCATCCGTCCGGTTGGCGTGCATTCCCCCGGGTTCATAGCCCCCACCGATGAAGAAGCCCGCGACATCGCCTGGCCCGCCTATGCTGAAATGTTCGGCCGCATCGGCCGCGAACGCGGCTGGCCGCCCACCACCAAAGCCCGCTTCATAGCCGAGGTGGAGGACGGCTCGCTGTACATAGGTTCCCCGCAAACCGTGGCGAAGAAAATCGCGGCAACGGTTGCCGACCTTGGTCTGGCCCGGTTTGACATGAAATACACCACCGGCCCCATCCCCCATGAAAACCTGCTGACCTGCCTGCAGCTATATGGCCAAAAGGTCATTCCGATGGTCCGTGACCTGCTGTCCAGCGCCAGCCACCGCAAGACCTGACCCAAAAGCGCGCCGACCTGCGCCCGCCGTTGCCAGCGCGCCTTTGCCAGTTCCAATTGATCTGTTAACCGGGTTCCGGTATTCGCCTGTCAAAGACAGGCAAAGATCACAGCGGAAGGCACACTTATGGCAGGCAATTACCTGATGGTTGGCGCAGGGCTTTCGGGCGCCGTCATTGGCAGGCATCTTGCGGAACTGGGCCACAAGGTCACCATCGTTGATGCGCGCGATCATGTCGCCGGCAACTGCCACTGCCAGCGTGATCCTGACACCGGCGTCATGGTCCACATCTACGGCCCGCACATCTTCCACACCGATGATGCCGAGGTGTGGGATTATGTGAACACTTACGAAACCTTCATGCCCTACAAGAACCGGGTCAAGACTATCTCGGGGGGGCAGGTGTTCTCACTGCCGGTCAATCTGCACACGATCAACCAGTTCTTCCACGCCACGATGAACCCGGCCGAGGCGAAGGCGTTCCTTGAGGCGAAGGCCGACACCACCATCACCGATCCGCAGACCTTCGAAGATCAGGCGCTGCGCTTTGTCGGCCCCGAACTGTATGAGGCGTTCTTCAAAGGCTATACGCAAAAGCAATGGGGCGTGCATCCGACCCAGCTTCCGGCCTCGATCCTGAAACGCCTGCCGGTGCGCTTCAACTATGACGACAACTATTTCTTCCACACGTTTCAGGGCATGCCGCAAAACGGTTATACCGCGATGGTCGAACGCATCCTGGATCA
>JAYSQA010000157.1:0-32481 GCA_043721775.1 Rhodobacterales bacterium | reverse complement strand
TCAATCGGCTGTAACCACGTGCTGTTGGCTAATACCGCAAGAGACGCCCCACTGTCAGACTTTGGCCGCAAGTACTGTCAGACTTTATGAGATACGACAGGGATATTTGCGCAAGTATGAAATCGGGCGGCGTTTGGCGGAGTGCCCAAGGGGCTGGTGGGATTTCTGGCGGGGTTGGAGGCGGGAAATTCCCGCGACTGGTTTGCCGCGCACCGGGCGGCGTATGAGGCCCTGTGGCTGAATCCGGGCTTGGATCTGGCGGCGGCCCTGTCGGGGCCGGTGGCGCAGATGGGGTTGATGGCGGTGCCGAAGCTGCGCGGCTCGATCCGGCGGAACAACCGGGATGTACGGTTCCCGAACGCCAAACGCCTCATCACGCGCATTGGCATCTGGTTCTGTCGACGCTTTCAAAATCGGGCGGGCCTGCGTTTGGCAAGGTGCCGGGGGTGCATCTGGTGATTTTTCCGACAGGGTTTGGCTTTTGGATGGGGCAGTTTGGCTTTTCCACCGATGGATTGGCACGGTTGCGGCACGCGTTTTGTGATGAGCGCCAGCGCGACACGTTCATGGCGCTTCTGGCGCGGGCCGGAGGGCAGGGCGCAAGCTTGGATGCGCCGGACCTTGCTCGGCTGCCGAAGGGGTGGCCTGCCGGTTCGGGCGCTGCCGGTGTGGATTCTGCCGGTGTGGATTCTGCCGGTGCAGATTGGGATCACCTGTTGCGGCGCAAGCATGTGATCGCGCGGCTGGGTGAGGAGATGCCGCATCCGGACTGGCTGTTCGGGCCGGACTGCGTGCCGCGGCTTTTGCCGATCCTTGCCAATCTGGCGCCCCTTGCGCGCGGGCTAATGCCGTTTGCCGGTTGAATTGGGCCGGACGGCGTGGATTTTACGGGGATTGCGCCTTGGGCAGCACTTTGGCCCCCTTGCGCCTTGGGGCGACTGCCGCTAAGGGAGACGCACTTCACAAGTGGGGCTTGGGCTTTGCGGGGAGAAATCCCGTTTGGTCCGCCGGTTGGGGGTAACCCTGAAGACGGCCTCACTCAGGTTCAAACCGGAAAAGGATAGCACATGGCTCTTCCCGAGTTCTCCATGCGTCAGCTGTTGGAAGCTGGCGTTCACTACGGTCACCAGACCGCCCGCTGGAATCCCCGGATGGGCGAGTATATTTACGGCGACCGCAACGGCATTCACATTCTTGACCTGACGCAGACCGTGCCAATGCTGGACGCGGCGCTGAAGATCGTGCGCGATACGGTTGCCAAGGGCGGGCGTATCCTGTTCGTAGGCACCAAACGCCAGGCGCAGAAGTCGATCTCGGAATCGGCGGAAAAATGCGCGCAGTACTACATGAACCACCGCTGGCTTGGCGGCACGCTGACCAACTGGAAAACCATCCAGAACTCGATCGCCCGTCTGAAGGCGCTGGACGAGATTCTGGCTGGTGGGGCTGAAGGCCTGACCAAGAAAGAGCGTCTTGGCATGGAACGCGAACAGGGCAAGCTGCAAGCTTCGCTTGGTGGTATCCGTGAAATGGGCGGCACGCCGGACCTGCTGTTCGTGATTGACGTGGGTAAAGAAGCCCTTGCGATCACCGAAGCCAAGAAGCTGGGCATCCCGGTTGTTGGCATCGTGGACAGCAACTGCTCGCCCAAAGACATCGACTACATCATCCCCGGCAACGACGACGCAAGCCGCGCGATTGCGCTGTATTGCGACCTCGTCAGCCGTGCGGCACTGGACGGCATGACCGCCCAGATGGGGGCGGCTGGTGTCGACCTTGGCGCGCTGGATGATGCGCCGGTGGAAGAAGCCGCAGGGGCCTGAATTTGGCCTGATCCTTTGGCCCTCTGACCGCAGGGGGCCACATTCACAATTCTGGTATCGGGCGCGGGTATATCCCGCTCGCTGCCATTTTCAGGAACAGTGGAGACTTTAGCATGACCGTCACCGCACAAATGGTGAAAGAACTGCGCGAACAGACCGGCGCAGGCATGATGGACGCCAAGAAGGCGCTTGTCGAAGTGAACGGCGATATGGAAGCGGCGGTCGATTGGCTGCGCACCAAGGGCCTGGCCAAAGCCGCCAAGAAAGCCGGCCGTGTGGCTGCCGAGGGTCTGGTCGGCGTCGCCGTATCGAACGGGCGCGGCGTGGCTGTCGAGATCAACTCGGAAACCGATTTCGTCGCCAAGAACACCGACTTCCAAAGCCTGGTGCGCGAAGTGACCAAGATTGCGCTGGAAACCGGTGAGACAATCGAAGTGCTGAAAGCCTCGCATCTGAACGGCGAGCCGATTGAGACGGTGATCAACGGCACCATCGCCCGCATTGGCGAGAATATGACCCTGCGCCGCATGCATGTGCTGGAAGGCTCGACCGTGGTGTCTTATGTGCACAACGCCGCGACCGAAGGCATGGGCAAGATCGGCGTGCTGGTTGCCCTGAACGGCCCGGCAGAAGCAGCACAGGCGATTGGCAAACAGTTCGCCATGCACATCGCAGCCACCTCGCCCTTGTCGCTGTCGGAAGCCTCGCTGGACCCGGCGGTGCTGGAGCGTGAACTGGCCGTGCAGACCGCCAAGGCGCTGGAAGAGAACGCCTCCTCGGCCAAGCCCAAGCCCGATGCCGTGATCCACAACAACATCATCCCGGGCCGGATGAAGCGGTTCCTGTCGGAGAACACGTTGCTGGGTCAGCAGTTCGTGATCAACCCCGAGGTGACGGTGGAGCAAGCCGCCAAAGCAGCCGGCGTCGAAATAACCGGCTACGCCCGCGTGGCGGTTGGCGAAGGCATCGAGAAAGAGAAAGAAGATTTCGCGGCGGAAGTGGCGAAAATGGTTCAGGCCTGACCCATCGGGCCAAGACTGGTGCAGGGCCCGGGGAAAGCCCCCGGGCCTATTGTTTTGGCGCGAGGCATGGGCAGATTGCCCATCCTACCCTTGACCTTGTCAGAGCGCCCTGTGCCACCCACTGGAGAGTTTCACACCCTCCAGACCTCCGGTGGGATATTTGCGCCAGGATGAAAGGGCAAAAGACAATGGTCTGTCCAAGGGTAGGATGGGCAAGTTGCCCATGCTGCGTTCTGTACTTTCCTGTAATGCGCAATTTCCTGTGACCGGCTGCCGCAGCGACGGAAATCTATGGCTTGGGCGTTGAAACCGCATTCGGATCGGGCCAGCTTGGACCAAGCTACGAAAAAGGACTTCCCATGGCAGACACGATCACGGTCGAGGCGATTACCCGGCGTCGCAAGCGCTTCCGGTTGCGGGGGTGGGTTTTCTGGCCTGTGTTGATCGTGGCTTTGGCGGCGGGCGTCTATGGGTATCTTGTGACCCGCAACACCGCCACCGCCGTCGTCCATTACACCACGACCGAGGCCCACGCCGCTGACATCACGGTCACAGTCAACGCCGTGGGCACTGTGCAGCCGATCCAGCAGGTCGATGTCGGCTCGCTGATATCCGGCACGATTTCCGAGGTGGATGTCGCGGTCAATGACACCGTCACCAAAGGCCAGGTCCTGGCCCGGCTTGACACCTCTTCGCTGCAAGCCGAACTGGCCCGCGACCAGGCGACCCTGACCGCCCGCAAGGCCGAGGTGGAGGATGCCAAGGCCACGCAAGAGGCGGCGGCGGCCACGCTTGACCGGGCGCAGAAGATGCACGACAAAGGCCTGAATTCCGCCGAGGATCTGGCCGGCGCCACACTGGCGCAGCGTCGGGCGGATGCCTCGCTGGCTTCGGCACTGGCCAATGTGCAGGTGGCGGAAGCCGATGTGAAGCTAAGCCAGACCAACATCGACAAGGCCGTTATCGTGGCGCCGATTGATGGCATGGTGCTGGACCTCAAGGCGGATCTCGGCCAGACCGTCTCGGCTTCCACCACCACCGTCGTTCTGTTCACGCTGGCGCATGATCTGGGCCAGATGGAGTTGCAGATTGACGTCGACGAGGCTGATATCGGCAAGGTGCAGGTCGGCGATCCGGCCTCCTTCAGCGTCGATGCCTATCTGGGGCAGACCTTCCCGGCGGCGGTGTCGCAGATGCACTACGCCCCGCAAACCGTGGACGGCATTGTGACCTATCCCACGATCCTGACCATCGACAATTCCGACCACCGCCTGCGGCCCGGCATGACGGCCTCGGCGGATGTCACGGTGGAAGAGGTCAAGGGTGCCCTCAGCGTGCCCAACGCCGCCTTCCGCTTTACACCTCCCGCCGCCCCGGCTGCCGCGCGCAAAAGTTCGGGCCTGTTGGGGATGCTGTTTTCGGGCGGCGGGCCAGGCTCTGGCAAGCAGACCACCAGCGTCACCAATGCCGTCACCAAGGACGGCTACCGCAACATGTATATCCTGAAAGACGGCCAGCCCGCCCAGATCGCCGTGAAAACCGGCGTGACGGATGGCGACACCACGCAAGTGCTTGAAGGCCCCCTGACCGCCGGCGACCTTGTCATCACGGCCCAAGCCAGCAAATGACAGCCCAGCAAGTGCCCGCGGAACAAAAGACTGCGGAACAAAAGTCTGCGGAACAAAAGTCTGCGGAACAAAAGACTGCCCAGCAAATGACCGCCGAAACTCCGATGCTGGAACTGCGCCACCTTTCCAAGATTTACGGGGTGGACGAGGCAAAGGTCTATGCGCTGAACGACGTCAACCTGACCGTGCAGAAGGGTGAATTCATTGCCGTCATGGGCCCCTCGGGGTCTGGAAAGTCTACGGCAATGAACATTCTGGGCTGTCTGGATACGCCAACCTCGGGCCAGTACCTGCTGTTCGGTACCGATGTCACCGGCCTTGACCGTGACCAGCGCGCCCTGTTGCGCAGGCATTTTCTGGGCTTCATCTTTCAGGGCTTCAACCTTCTGCCCCGCACCACCGCTCTTGAAAACGTTGAACTTCCCCTGATCTATCAAGGCATTCCCTCTGACGAACGGCACGACCGGGCGATGGCTGCCTTGACCAAAGTGGGCTTGCAGGGCAGGGCGGGTCACCGACCGTCCGAACTGTCGGGCGGTCAGCAGCAGCGCGTCGCCATCGCCCGCGCCATCGTCACCAAACCCGGCCTGATCCTCGCTGACGAACCGACCGGCAACCTGGACAGCGCCCGTGGGCGCGAGATCATGGACCTGCTGGTACAGCTTAACCGCGACGAGGGCCTGTCGGTGCTGATGGTCACGCATGAACCTGACATGGCCGATTACGCCAACCGCATTGTCACCTTTGTTGACGGTAAAATCCTGTCTGACCGAGTCAGGGAACATCATGCTGCTTGAAGCGCTGCGCCTTGCACTCAGCACGGTTTTCCGCAACAAACTCAGAAGCTTCCTGACCGTTCTTGGCATCGTGATCGGGGTGGCATCCGTCATTGCCATGGTGACCGTGGGGCAGGGGTCAACCGCACAGGTGCAGTCCGACGTGGCCTCGCTTGGCTCCAACCTTCTGATGATCCGGCCCGGTGCCCCCGGTCGCGGCCCCGGTGGCGGCTCGAACGATGCGGCCCCTCTGACGCTGGCTGACATGGATGCGCTGGTCCGCTACATCCCCGATATCGTCGCAGCCACCCCCGGTTCGGCCAAAATCCAAACGGCCGTCTTTGGCGAGATGAACCACACCGTGCAAGTCACCGGCACCGATGACGCCTTCTTCGGCATCCGCGGCTGGACCCTTGGCTACGGTCGCCTGTTTTCCGAGATCGAAATGCGCATCGGCACCCCGGTCTGCATCCTTGGCACCGCCACCTCGCAAGCCCTGATAGGTGAGGGCAACCCCGTCGGCACCACAATCCGTGTTGGCAAAATATCGTGTGAGGTCATAGGCCTGCTGGCCAAACGCGAGGCGTCAACCTTCGGTCAGGATGACAATGACATCGTGGTCATGCCCCTGAAAGCCTTCCAGCGCCGGATTTCCGGCAATACCAATGTGCAGACCATTTCCGTGACCTTCCGTGATGGCGCCAGCGCCGAGGATGTCACAACCCAGATCCAGACCCTGATGCGCGAACGCCGCAGGCTTACCGGCGATCAGAACGACGACTTCAATGTTTTTGATATGAAACAGATATCCTCGATGCTGACCGGCATCACCGGCGTCTTGACCGGCCTTCTGTCAGCAGTGGCCGCCATCAGCCTTCTGGTCGGCGGCATCGGCATCATGAACATCATGCTGGTATCGGTCACAGAACGCACGCGCGAAATCGGCATCCGCATGGCCGTAGGTGCCACGGAACGCCAAGTCCTGATGCAATTCCTGGTCGAGGCGATTGTGCTGTCGCTGATTGGCGGCGTGGTGGGCATCCTTTTGGGCCTTGGCCTTGGCGCCGTAGGGTCTTATGCGCTGAACATCGGCTTCCTGCCGGATTACCGCATCATCATCGCCTCGTTCATCTTCTCTGCCGTGGTGGGGGTGGTCTTCGGCTACTTCCCAGCCCGCCGCGCCGCACGCCTGGACCCGATCGAGGCGCTGCGCCATCAGTAACGGCAGGTCACCGAAAGGTGGCCCATCTTTATGGCGCTTGCTGGCCACATGGCATTATCCGATAATCAATATTATGTAAAACATCCTGATACTGGCTCAGGTCTTGCGCAGGATGTAGATATCCATGATCCAACCATGCGCGGCCCTTGCCTTGGCGCGAACATCAACGATCTTCGCACCAACTTGCGCCAATGGGCCTGACAGGATAATCTCTTCAGCCATCCCGACATAAGCCCCCCACCAGATGGAAATGCCCGCAGGATCAAGCGACTGGAAGGAACACTTGCCATCCAGCATGATGACCAGAGTGTCCGCACCCGCAGGCCAGCCCTGCAACAACTGGCGGCCCGTGGTGATGGTTACAGCCTCACCAATCTCGTTCAGGGTCATGGCATGCGCGGCCGTCAGCGCCTGAATGGATGTGATGCCCGGCACGACTGAAACCGTCACACCGTCAAGCCGCGCCGCAATCCGCAGGCTGCTGTCATACAGCGACGGATCGCCCCAGACCAGCAGCGCCACCCGTTCCACCGGATGCGCCGCCATCGTCTGACGCCACACCGCCGCAATCGCATCATGCCAATCGTTGACGCCGGCCTGATAGTTCGGGTTATCAGCATCGCGCACCGGCAGGTCAAACTCCAACACACGGGTTGCCGGATTGGTCAGCACCTCATGGCAAATGGCCAGCCGCAACTCGGCCAGATCGGCCTTGCCACCCTTGCGCGGGATCATCACCAGATCGGCCGCATTCAGCGCCTTGACCGCCTGACGCGTCAAATGATCAGGATTGCCGGTGCCGATGCCTATCAGATGAAGCTGGATCATGCGGCGGGGTCAGAGTGCCAGAACGTCACCAACAGCCCGCCAAGCGCCATCCAGGTGATCAAGCCCACGCCCAGGCTGCGCGCCGCAAACGAGGCTGCCAGTTCCGGCGGCACCACCCCGCCAAACTGCGCCAACTCTGGCGCACCCCAGACATGCGGCACCACCAGAACCCCGACACCGATGGCTCTTTGCCAAAGCGCCGTGCCGTAAGCCATGAACCACAAGCCCCCGACGGTACAGATCGCCGTGCCAGCCCACCACATCTGCCGCGCCGTCAGATCAGCGGCAGGTGTGCCCGGCAATTCCGGCTCCAGCCCAAGGGCGGGCATCAACTGAACTGCTGCAAAGCCCGCCAGCCCCCACAACAAGCCCTGCATTGTGCCAAGCCGGATGCCAAAGCTTTCCGCCACCTGAAGTGCCGCCATCAGCATCAGACCGTACCCGCAATAGATCAAGACCGAGAACAGAACCGTCAAGCCATGACGATAAAGGCCGGAACTTTCCGCGGCATCGCCATGCGCCGCAGGTTCAGCCGCCATATTCATCCCAGGCACCGGCTTTACTATTGCCGCCGCCTGATCGTTTACACCATGAACCCCTTGAAAATACACAAGTTCGCGGCTTTCATAGCGTTCAGCCAACAGGATCTTGGGTTCCACCAGAAAATATTGCAGCAGGGCGCACAGCAACCCCGCCGCAAAGCCAGCAAGCAGCGCGCTGGACAACATATGTTTCATTGAAACTCTGCCTCAGTGGCAGGGAAACCCGGTAGAGTGGCGCATGTCATGGGCCGCGTCATGCAGCGTCTGGCTGTGCGCAAAGCCCGAGGCAAAGACCAGCGTAGCCCCGACAATCGCGGCGAACATGGCTTGCAGCACGACAGTCGAGCGGGCCTGCGTGGAAGTCTGGATCAGGTTCATCGTCATCTCCTAAGCCGTCACACCCGACGGCATCTTGTTTCACCACGCGAAGGCCGGTCTCCTGACTCACGGATCATAGCGCGCCTGCCGCCTTCCCAATGGTTGCCCATCAGTGGCATCTGGAGGCCGCTACCGCTTACAGTCGCGGGGGCGGTTGAGGATTGAGTGCCCGTTCGGGTCCACCCTTCCTCATTCCCGTTTCAGTCCTGACGCTTTGCGTTTTGAACACCTTAGCAATGATATAAGGCGGCGAATTCCCGGCAGGGTCAAGGGCCGAAAGCGGCACGCCGGACGCTTTGGCGACATCTTAGCCCGGAATGCGCGCAATAGCCTTCATACGCAGCGCCCCGAAGATGCGGGCATCGGCAAAGCTGCCATCGGTCGAGGCCAGATAAGCCGCACCAAATGTCAGCAAATCGCCCAGATCGCCCTCGATCACATCGCCAAACAGATAGGCCACCTTGCCAGTCGCCCGAAACGCCACAGCAGATGGCCGCGTACACCCCGACATGCACCCGGTTCTGCGCACCTCATAGCCGGGCAGGGCCAAAGTCCCGGCAAAATCCCCCTGCCCCAAAGGACATGTCGCGCATAGCGTCAAAACATGCGTCATATGCCCTCCATCAACGGCCCGATCAGGATCAGCGCCGGGCCGTCATGCGCCTGCGCCAAAGCCGCCCCGAGTGTCGCCACCGTCGCCCGCGTCAGACGCTGCTCTGGCGCCGACACGCTTTCCGCCAGCAAAGCCTGCGTGTCGCCGGGCAACCCCGCAGCGATCAGCTTTGCAGACAGCGCCGCAAAGGTCCGTTTTCCCATGAAAATCACCGTTGTTGCCAGCGGGTCGGCCAGTGCCTGAATATTCAAATCCTCCGGCAAGCCGCCATGCACATCATGTCCGGTGACAAACTGCACCCGCCGCGCGGTCAGCCGCCGCGTCAAGGGTATCCCCGCCGCCGCCGCCGCCGCCGAGGCTGATGTCACACCGGGGACAATCTCAAACCCGATGCCCGCCGCCCGACACGCTTCTATCTCTTCCTCCAGCCGCCCGAACAGGCCGCAGTCCCCCGACTTCAGCCGCACCACCCGCGCGCCGGATCGCGCATAATCCACCAAAAGCCGGCTGACCTGATCCTGCTTGGGTGATACCCGCCCGGCCCGCTTGCCGACGCCAACCAAATCCGCCCCCGCCCGCGCATGGGCCAGAATAGGCCCCGCCGACAGGTCATCGAACAGAATGGCATCCGCAGCTTGGATGCGCTTCAACGCCTTCACCGTCAGCAACTCCGGGTCACCGGGGCCAGAAGACACGAAAGATACAAACCCGTTCATGACGCCTCAGCAATCAGATGGAAATATGACCCCGAAACGCGGCCCCGACAGCTGCCGGTCTCTGCCACCTCCGCCCCCTCGGCATCCACCACCGCTGCCATAGCCGCATCCGGCTGGCTGATGATGGACGAATAATGAAACTCATGCCCGCGCAACCGCGCCCCCACACCCTGCCCCGGCATTGCTGCCAGCAATGTCGCCAGCCGATAGCCCAGATGCATCTTCCGCTTCTCAAACGAGGTGACCAGCCCCAGCAGCCCCGCCATCTGATGCCGCACCCCGGCCTTGTCAATCAACCCCTCGCCAAGCACCATGTAACCACCACACTCGCCATGCACCCGGCCCTTGAAGCCCTGCAAACCAGCGCGAAACCGCTCCGCCCCAGCCAACCGACCCGCGTGCAGTTCCGGATAGCCCCCCGGCAACCAGCACACATCCGCCTCCGGAGGCGGCTCGTCCGCCAAAGGCGAAAATGTCACCACCTCCGCGCCAAAGGCCCGCCAGCCCTCCACCAGATGCGGATAAATGAATGAAAACGCTTCATCGCGCGCCAAGGCAATCCGCTGCCCCGGCGGCGTGATCTTCAACGGCACAGCCCCCACAGGCAAAGGCGACGCCGCCGCCAGCACCGCCGCCAAATCCACATGGCACCCGACAATTCGCGCCGCCTCATCCAGCATCGCGTCCAGTTCCGGCAATTCCTCGGCCTGTACCAGCCCCAGATGCCGCTCTGGCAGCGCCAGCGCGGCAACCCTCGGCAGCGCCCCCAGAACGCGAATGCCCGCTGCCTCAACCCCCGCCCTAAGCAACCGTTCATGCCGGGGCGAGGCCACCTTGTTCAGCACCACCCCCGCCAACCGCAACCCCGGACGATAGGTCAACAGCCCCAAAGCCACCGCCCCCGCCGTCTGCGCTTGGCCTCCCGCATCAATCACCAACACCACCGGCCAATCCAGATGCAAGGCCAGGTCCGCAGTGGCCCCCCTGCCCCACTCGCCAGGCAAAGCCACCCCGTCATGCAGCCCCATCGAGCCTTCCGCAATGACAATATCCGCCCCATCCGCCCGGCCCAGCAGGCTGCCAACCATTCCCCGCGTCATCGCCCAGGACTCAAGGTTAAAGGATGCCCGCCCCGTCGCCGCCCGATGAAACGCAGGATCAATATAATCCGGCCCCGACTTGAAGCACTGCACCTTCAAGCCCCGCAAAACAAACGCCCGCGCCAGCCCCAAAGTCAACAAAGTCTTGCCGCTGCCCGAGGACGGCGCCGCTATGATCACCCCACCCGTCACTCTGGAAACCTTGGGTCGGTGCCAACCGGCCGATAGCGCCGGTCATAATCCTCAGCGTAAAGCCTGCTGTCCGCAAATCCCTCCGCCGCCAAAGCCCGCCCGACCAGAATCAAAGCCGTCCGGTCAATCTCGGGCCCCACCGCCGCTTCAATCGTCGAAAGCACACCCCGCACAATCCGCTGATCCGGCCATGTTGCCCGCCACACCACCGCCACCGGACAGTCCGCGCCATAGAACGGCACCAGGTCGGCAACCACCTGCCCCAGCGCGTGGATCGACAGATGAATGGCCAGCGTTGCCCCCGTTGCAGCAAAGGTCACCAAAGTCTCCCGCTCGGGCATCGTGGAAGCCCGTCCCGAAACCCTCGTCAAAACAACGCTCTGCGCCAAACCCGGCAGCGTCAACTCCACCCCCAAAGCCGCAGCCGAGGCCGCAAATGAAGGCACTCCCGGCGTCACATCATAAGCAATCCCCAACGCGCGCAAACGCCGCAACTGCTCTCCCATCGCCGACCAGATCGAAAGATCGCCCGAATGCAACCGGGCCACATCCAAGCCCTCCGCATCCGCCGCCGCCATCTCTGCGATGATCGCATCCAAAGACAACGGCGCGGTATTCACGATCCGGCATCCCGGCGGACAATGCGCCAGCACCCCCTCTGGCACCAAAGACCCCGCGTACAGACACACCAGCGAGCCTGCGATCAGATCCCGCCCCCGCAGCGTCAGCAAATCCGCCGCCCCCGGCCCCGCGCCAATGAAATGCACCGTCATGCCGCAGACTCCGCCGCAGACTCCGCCGCAGACTCCACCGCAGTCTTAGCCAAGGCAACTACCGCCATCCCATCCGGCCCGGTCCTGCGCCCGACAATCAACCGCGCCCCCGGCCCCGCCACAGCCAGTGCCGAGGCTTCCGCCACCGACCCCGTGCCATATTCCGCCATCACCCGGGCCGAACCTTCGATGCCCTGCGCCGCCATCGCAGCCCGGGAAACGCCATGAACCTTCAGCCCCAAGTCATTGGCCAAACGCAACAATCCCGCCTCATTCACCTTGTCTTCCGCCGTAGCGATGGCGTCGGCCTTGCCCACCAAAGCCAGCGCCGCACCCAGACTTTCCGCCGAAGCCCCGCGCCTGAACCCAAGCCCCGCCACGATCATTTCGCCACACTCCACTGCACCACGGGGCGCGAGGCCTCCCAACCGCGCTTGGACCCCAAGGCGCCGGCCTCTGCAAGATCAATCCGCATCAAGTCGCCGCCCCGCAACCCATGCCAGCGGTAGAGCAGCGCTTCCGTCTCCAGCGTCACCCCGTTCATCACCAACCGCGCACCGTCCGGCAGCAAGGGCCAAAGCCCCTGCAACAAGTCCTCTGATGCCCCACCCCCCACAAAAACCACATCCGGAACAGGCAGTTGCGCCAAAACCTCCACCGCCTTACCCAGATGCAAATGCCAGCGATGGCCCAACCCAAACGCCTCTGCATTCGCGCGCGCCCGCGCGCCCCGCACAGCATCCGCCTCAACCGCATGGGCCACAGACCCCAACGCGGCCAACAGAAACTCAATCGAAACTGATCCCGATCCGGTCCCAAGATCCCACAAAACCTCAGCCCCGCGCGGTGCCAGTGCCGACAACGTCAACGCCCGAATGCCGCGCTTGGTAATCTGCCCATCATGCGCAAACAGATCGTCCGGCAACCCTGCGACTTTTGGCATCCCCCGCCCCACACACTCCACCGCCACCGCGACAGGTGCCGAAAATGCTTCCAGAACCATCGCTTCCGGCGCCATCTTCACAATACGCTCTCGCGGCCCACCCAAAGCTTCCAGCACATGCAGGCTTGATCCGCCAAAGCCCTGCGCCATCAGATACGTGGCCAACTCCCCCACCGCAGCGCCATCGCGCAGCAAGCAAATCACCTTCTGCCCCCGCGCCAGAACAGGCCGCAACCGCGCCAAAGGGGCGGCGTGCAGGCCAAGGCACAAAACCTCCTCCATCCGCCAGCCCAACCGATTGGCGGCAAGCTGAAAGGTCGATGCGGCAGGATAACTGACCCATTCACCCGGCCTTAGTTGCCCCGCCAAAGACCCGCCCGCGCCATGCCAGAAGGGATCGCCCGAGGCCAGAACCGCCACCCGCTTCGCCCGCTCCGCCAAGACCGGTGCGACCGAGAACGGCACCCCCCAAGGGCGGCCCGCAACCCCCGCCAAAGCCAGATGCCTTGGTGCCCCAAACACAATTTCCGCCCGGTCCAGCGCCTGACGGCTTGCGTAGGTCAGCCCTGCCAGTCCATCCTCATTCAACCCAATGATCGAAAGCCAAGCCTCACCCATGACCCGCATCCTTCTGCTCGGCGGCACAACCGAGGCCTCGCAACTTGCCAAAACCTTGGCCGATCAAGGCATTGCAGGCGTATTCTCCTACGCCGGACGAACCGAAAGCCCTGTCCCCCAACCCCTGCCGCACCGCATCGGCGGCTTTGGCGGCGTTCAGGGTCTGGTCCGCTATCTGCGCGCTGAAGCTATCACCCACATCTTGGACGCCACCCATCCCTTCGCCGCCCAGATCAGCACGAACGCCGTAGAGGCCGCGAAAATCACCAACCTGCCGCTGCTGGCGTTGCAGCGTCAACCGTGGCAACCCGGCCCTGGCGACCGCTGGCAGAACGTGCCCTCGATGGAGGCGGCGCTGGCGGCCTTGCCCGATGACCCGGCCAAAATCTTCCTCGCCATCGGTCGCCAGCAGCTTGAGGTTTTTGCCGCAAAGCCCCAACATCATTATCTTTTGCGGCTTGTCGACCCGCCGGCCAGCCTGCCCTTGCCGAACGCCGAAGCCATCATCTCGCGAGGCCCCTTCACCCTGGAAGGCGACCTTGCCGTGTTGCAAGCCCACCACATCAGCCATATCGTCGCCAAGAACGCCGGCGGCACCGGTGCCCGTGCCAAGCTTGATGCCGCCCGTGCGCTGAACCTGCCGGTGATCCTGATCGACCGCCCCGCCATACCCGACCGGCACAGCGTTGAGACGGTGGCTGACGTGTTGGCGTGGCTTCATCCGGCAAACCTTGGCGTGTAAACGAAATTCCCCACCCGCCGCGTCGCTGAATTGCCGACGATCACCACCGTCCGCATATCGGCCATCTCTGGCCTCGCGTCGGCCAGACTTACCGTCAGCAAGGCCTGATCCGGGGTCGACACCGCACGGGCAAAGGAAATAAGCCTGTCAGGCCCACAACTTGCGCGCAGAACCTCCAGCGTTCGTTCAAATCCCTCCGGACGGCTGGCGGACCGGGGGTTATAGAACGCCATCGCCAGATCAGCCTCTGCCGCCAACCGCAAACGCCGTTCAATCAACGACCATGGTTTCAGGTTGTCCGAAAGGTTGATGCAGGCGAAATCATGCCCCAAGGGTGCCCCCAAAGCCGCCGCCGCCGCCAGCATCGCCGTGATGCCCGGCAGAACCGAGATCGGCAATCCTTGCGCTTCCGGCCAACCCTCCATCGCTTCAAACACCGCCGAGGCCATGGCGAATACCCCCGGATCACCCGAGGAAACCACCACAACCCGTTGTCCTTGCAGCGCCATTTGCAAAGCGTTGCGGGCGCGGTCCAGCTCCACCCGGTTGTCAGAGGCGTGCAGCGTCAACCCCGGACGGGCGGCAATGCGCGCCACGTAAGGAATATAGCCCACCACATCCGTCGCCTGCTGCAATGCGCCGACCACTTCCGGCGTCAGCATCGCCTCGGCCCCCGGACCAAGGCCCACAATGTCCAGACGGCCCGTCATTCCGGCACCTCGGGCCTGCGGCCGTGGCCGTGGACCAGCACGATGGCGAAATAGGGGCATTGTGTGGCGTCGGCCTCGACCAGCCGTTGAATGCGTTGGTTGGGCATCGTCCCGGCCTCGACCAGCCAAGCGGCATCCAGACGACCCGAGGCCTCCAGCGCACGGCGGATTTTCGGCAGGTTGCGGCCGGTTTTCATCACCACCAAGGCGTCGGCCTGCCCCATGAGCCGGGTCAGATCGGCCTCGGGCAAGGTGCCCATCAGCACGGTCAGCACGTCATCGCCCCAGGTGATGGGCGTGCCCGTCACGGTCCAGCAGCCCGACATTCCAGTAATGCCGGGAATGATTTCCATCGCAACAACGCCTGACAAGCGGCTGTAAAGATGCATGAAAGAGCCGTAGAAGAACGGATCGCCCTCGCACAGCACCACCACATCCGAAGTCTGGCAAACCACGGCAAGCCGCGCCGCCCAATCATCATAGAACCGTGCCAAAGCAACATTATATTCTGGTCCGTCGAAGGGCAGTTCGGTGGTGATGGGGTATTCCATCGCATGTTCCACCGCGTCGGCCCGCAACAGCCCGTTCACAATGCGCCGCGCCTGTCCGGCCCGCCCAGCCTTGCGGAAATAGGCAACCTGCGTCGCAGAGGTCACGGCCCGATGCGCCCGCACGCTCATCAGATCCGGGTCGCCGGGGCCAAGGCCTGCGCAGATGATTTTCCCTTTGATCGGACCCATGTTATTCTTTCCGGCTTGCCAGGGCATTGACTGCCGCGACGGTAATGGCCGAACCGCCCAGCCGCCCCTCAACCACGACAGCAGCCACCAAAGGTGCCGCCATCAACGCAGCTTTCGATTCCGCAGCGCCGACAAACCCCACCGGACAGCCGATAATGGCAGCGGGACGCGGGCAGGCTTCGTCTTCCAACATATTGAGAAGGTGAAACAAAGCCGTTGGCGCGTTGCCAATGGCCACAACCGCGCCTGCCAGATGGGGCCGCCACAGCTCCAATGCCGCGGCTGACCGGGTGTTGGCCATCTCTGCCGCCATGCCGGGAACGCGGGGGTCGTTCAGGGTGCAGATCACCTCATTTCGCGCAGGCAGCCGGGTGCGGGTGATGCCTTCCGAGACCATCCGTGCATCGCACAGGATCGGGGCACCAGCCTCCAGCGCCGCCCGCGCTGCAATCGCCATACCGGGGGAAAAGCGCACGAACCTTTCAAGCCCGACCATGCCTGCGGCGTGAATCATGCGGACAACGACCACCTCTTCTTCGGGCGTAAAGCTTGCCAAATCGGCCTCGGCCCTGATCATGGCGAAGCTTTTCAGGTAGATCGCAGCGCCATTGGTTTCGTAAAGATACGGCATTTACAGGGCCTTGCGAAGGGTTTCTAAGGTGATGTCCTGCGCCGCCATAACGGGCCCACAGCCGCCCGCCCTGGCATCCTTCAAGAGCGTGAAGCCGTGGCGCGAGGCCGAAAGGGTCAGGTCCGCTGGCCCCGGATGGGCACAACCCTTGCCGCAACCTGACACATGCAGCAATTTGCCTGGCGGCACAGCGGCGGCAAGACGCCGGGCCAGCGCGCGGGTTTCCTGCAACGCCTGCGGGCACCCCGGAGCACCGGTGCAGGCCAGCACGCGCAGCCGGGGATCGTCGGCCGCAGTGATCAACGCCGGATGGGTGGGAACCGCAGCCCCTTGCAGCAGCAGCATCCGCCACGGGGTTATGCGAACAGAACCGGCCAGCCCTGCAATCTCGGCAATCTCGGCCAGAACCTCGGCACGCAGGATGCCGAATTCAAACCCCACCAGCGCACCATGTGGCGTGGTGCCGGGCGCAGCCGTGGCGGCAGGCGCGGCAGGCGCTTGGGTGGTATCAAACGGCATCCCGGCCTTGGGATGGGTGGCCATCCGGCCCCGGCCCTCGCGAATGCCACCTGAGGCCACGAACCATTCGGCCATCCGCATGGCCAAAGGCACGGCCTCATCCACCGTCACCGCTTGCCCACCCGGCGCTCCATCTGCCCGCAGGATCAGGCCGCCTGTTGCCGCCCGTTCGATGCGGATGTCGCTGGATGTATTGGCCAGCACACGCAAGGCCCCGGTATCCAGTGCAAAGCCGAATTTGCCCGGCAGGTCGGGGCCATGCAGAAGGGCGGTGTAAAGCTGTGCTGCCAGGGCCGCGTTCTGGGCGCCCTGCCAGAACGGATTCAGCACCACATTGCGGTGGCTTTCGACTTGGGTATCTGGGTCGATCAGGCCCAAGGCGTCAAGGGCGGCAATCAGGGGCGCGTGGCTTTGCGCCGTTACTCCGCGCAGCTGCACATTGGCGCGGGCGGTCAGTTCGATGATGCCGTTGCCGTGGGTCAGGGCGGCCTGCGCGATGCCCGCAAGCTGAGTTGTGGTCAGGTGCGCCAGCCTTGGCCTGATGCGCAGTACCAGACCGTCGCCGGATGACATGGGCCGCAAGGCACCGGGGCACCAACCTTTGACCGAGAAAGATTTTCCTGATAAATCAGTCATTTACAGCCGATACCTCCCACGCGATGGAGTTGCTGCGGGTCAGCCACAGACCAGCCTCGCGCAAGCGCCGGAAGGTGTCTTGCATGGCCGCGAGAGCCTGCGGATTTTCACGGCCAAGGAAGGCGCGCAGATCGTCGCGTTCTAGCGTGGCCCGGTGGTAAAGGTCGAACAGGTGAGCCGGCACGACCTCGGCCAGGTGGGCGAAGGCGGCCATGTGGTCAAGGGTGGCGGCAATCTCGGCAGCACCCCGGAAGCCGTGACGCATCATGCCATCAGCCCACAACGGGTTGGCGGCACGGGCGCGCACCACGCGGGCGATTTCCTCGGACAGGGTGCGGGTGTGCGGGGTGTCGGGCCTTGTGGCGTCAAGATGGTAAAGTGTGGGCTTTGCTGCGCCAAGCCGGGCCATGGCGGCGGCAAAACCGGCCTCGTGGGCGGCGTAGTCTTGCGCCACCAGCACATCGGTTTCGGTCAGGTCCTGACTATGGATGAAGCTGTCGGCCTTGTGAAGACGCGCCTCAAGCGCCGCACGATCCTCGCGGCTGTTGCCATCCTGACCGATGGCCCAGCTTGAGGCTTGCAGCCAGGATTCCCCGGCGGCGATGCGCGCCGCGTCCGAGAAATCGTCGTGGCCGATGCCCAGACCATAGCGGCCGGGTTCGGGGGCAAAGACCCGGGGGGAGGCTGCGGTGTAGGGGTTGTCTTCGGGCGCCTCCCCGCGCAGGCCAAGGGCTGCGGCACCGGTCTCGAACAGTTGGGCCAGACCGGGGAAGATGTCGCGGAACAAGCCCGACACCCGCAAGGTCAGGTCGATGCGCGGGCGGTTCAGCAGGGCCAGCGGAATGACCTCTACCCCCGAAACGCGGGCAGAGTTGTCGTCCCACATGGGGGCAAGGCCCGCAAGGTGCAGGGCCATGGCGAAATCCTCACCCGCCGTGCGCATGGTGGCAGAGCCCCACAGGTCGACGACAAGACCCTTGGGATAATCGCCATGGTCTTGCAGGTGGCGGCGGATCAGTTCCTCGGCCAGCTTCACACCTTGGGCATGGGCGGCGCGTGAGGGCACGGCGCGCGGGTCGACGGAGTAAAGGTTGCGGCCTGTTGGCAGCACGTCTGAGCGGCCCCGGTTGGGCGAGCCTGCCGGACCGGGGGGGACGCGCTGGCCGTTCAGGGCGGTCAGAAGGCCAAGGCGCTCGGCCTCGCCCTGCGGGCCGCGGCCGTAGATGTGCAAGCCGTCGCCGTACTGGCTTTCCTTGATGTCGCAGACGAAGCGGTCAATGCGGGTGATGGCTTCAGCGGCTGAAGCGTTCGGGGGAATGGCAAGGTCGGCCTCGACGCCCTGCGCCTGCGCCTCGTCGCGGACAGCGCGGATCAGGCGGTCACGGCGGGCGGGGTCGATGCCATCGGCGGTGGAGTATTCATCCAGCAGGCGTTCAAGGTTGGACAGGTTTTGCGGAATGCCAGAGTTGGCCAAAGGCGGCGGCATGTGGCCAAGCGTGACGGCACCGATGCGGCGCTTGGCTTGGGCGGCCTCGCCGGGGTCGTTGACGATGAAGGGATAGATGACCGGAAGCGGGCCAATCAGCGCCTCGGGCCAGCAGGAGGATGACAGGGCGACGGATTTGCCGGGCAGCCATTCCAGCGTGCCATGCGCGCCCATGTGGATGAGGGCGTGGATATTTTGGGCACGCAGCCAGAGGTAGAAAGCAACGTAAGCATGGCGCGGCGGGACGGAAAGGTCATGGTATTCAGCATCACGTTGCGTGGCGCGGCCCCGTTCGGGTTGCAGGGCGATGAGTGTGTTGCCAAGGGTGATGCAGCGAAAGCGGAAGGCGTTGTCTTGGGCGGACGGGTCATCCTCAGGCGGGCCCCAAGCCTCAAGCGATGCGCGAAGGTCGGCGGGCAGGGTATTGAGGGCGTTATAGTATTCGGAAATGGGCCAGAGGGCGGCCTCGTGCTGAAGCACATCGGCCGGAAGGGCGCTTGCGCGGGTAGTGTAGCCTGCGGCGGCAAGGTCAGCAAGAAGCGCTTCGGTCGAGGCAATGGCGTCCAGGCCTACGGCATGGGCCATCTGATGTGTGCGGCCGGGATAGGTGGACAGGATCACGGCCAGCGTGCGGCTGGCTTTGGGGGTGGTGGCCAGACGGTGCCAGGCCTTGACCCTGGCCACCACAGCGGCGATCCGGTCTGCATCGGCCCGGTGGGCAAAGCGGGCAAATTGCAGGTCCGGGTCGCGTTTGCCGGGTGACTTGAAGCTGATCACCCCGGCCAGCAGTCGGCCATCCACCTCGGGCAGGACGACATGCATGGCAAGGTCGGACGGCGACAGGCCACGCGCCGAACTGACCCAATCCCTGCGGCGGGCGGTGGACAGCGCCACCTGAAACACCGGGCATCCGACATCCAGCGGCGAGGTGCCATCTGGCCCCTTGGCGGAGAACGCGGTGGCGTTGATGACGGCGATAGGCTGGGCAGCCCGCAGGGCATCGGCCACCCACGCAGCAGGGGCCCCCTTCAACGAGGGCGCAAAAAGCCCAAAGGCCGCCAGACCCGCCTCATGCAGGGCCAGGATCAGCGCGTCAATCGGTGCGGTATCAGCGGCGGTCAGGTATGACCGGTAGAAGATCACGGCCACGGCGCAAGGCAAGGAAGCCGCCACAACCCCCTGCCCCGGCTGATAAAACCCGGCGTCCGGCACCCGCTTGTCACCCGGCACAGGCCCCGCATAAAGCCCCGCCGCCAAGGACAGTTGCGCCAGTGCCGCCTGGGCCGCCACCGCCCCCCCGGCATCGCACAGGGCCTGCAACCGCCGAAGGGTTGACACCGGCAGTGTCGAAATCTCATCCAGCCGGGTATCCTCGCGCCCATCGGCCGGCAGCACGGCCAGCGCTATGCCCTTGCGCCGCGCAAGGTCCCCCAGCGATGCCAGACCGTAAGCCCAGTACGCCTCGCCGCCGATCAGCCGCACCAGAATGGCCTTGGCCCCAAAGGCCGTCTTCTCGATATAGGTATCGACCGAGACCGGATGTTTCAGGGCGACCAGGTTGCACAGACGTAGGATGGGCAATTTGCCCATGCCCCCAGAAATATCCCCAGAAATGTCCCCCGCGTTGGCGCGCTTCCAGCCCGCAGCAAAGGCCCCGAGGTCGCTGTCGGAAAACGACAGCACCAGCAAATCCGCCGGGTCCTGACCCGGATCGAACGGCACCGCCGTTTCGTCCAGCCCATGACTTTCGCGGAAGACGATATGCATGTTACGCGCCCAGAACCTGACGGATTGCCGCTTCGTCGATATCGCCGGCTTCCGCAATCACCACCAGATGCGAGCTGCGCGCCATGGCACCCCAAGCGCGGTCATACTGGCTGCGCACCCGCTCGCCCACCGCCTGCACCAGCAAGCGCATCGGCTTGCCCTTGACGGCGACATAGCCCTTCACGCGCAAAATCTTCTGCTCGCGCGCCAGCCGCATGATGGCGAAGGTCAGGGCCTCGGCACTGTCGACCTCTGGCAGATCCACGACAATCGAGTTGAAATCGTCATGCTCGTGCCCGTCCTCGCCGTCGTGATGCGAGGGGCGGGTCGCCAGATCATCCTCTGCCGCAGCCTTCAGGCCAAGGATCACGCGCGGGTCGATCACCCCTTCCGACATGGTCAGGATCGGCAGCTTGCGGCCCTTTTCAGCCGCTTCCGCCATGATTACGGCCCGTGCGGCGGCCACACCAGCCTCGCCGGCCAGATCCGCCTTGGTCAAAAGAACAATGTCGGCACAGGCGATCTGATCTTCAAACACTTCACCCAAGGGCGTGTCATGTTCGCCCGCAGCAATCTGCGCTGGCGTCAACGCACCGGCAAAGTGGCCAGAGGCTACCGCTTCGGCATCGGCAAGCGTGATCACGCCATCCACCGTGATCATCGAGCGGATCGCAGGCCAGTCAAACGCCTTGAGCAGCGGTTTGGGCAACGCCAACCCCGAGGTTTCAATCAAGATATGGTCGGGCCGGTGCGGCAGCGCCAAAAGCGCCTCAATCGTTGGAATGAACTCATCCGCCACGGTGCAGCAGATGCAGCCGTTGGCCAGTTCCACGATGTTCTCCACCGGGCAATTCTCATCGGCGCAGGATTTCAGGATGTCGCCATCGACGCCGACCGTGCCGAACTCATTGACCAGCACCGCCAGCCGTTTGCCCTGCGGGTTGGCCATCAGATGGCGGATCAGCGTCGTTTTGCCCGCGCCCAGAAAGCCGGTGATCACGGTAACGGGAATTTTTGCAAGGTTGGTCATGTCACACCTTTACGTTCAGATTTCTTGCGGGGGAATACGGGCAAGGGATTGTTTGCGGAAGATGACCGGACGTTCACGCCACGGCACCAGACCGTCCGAGGTTCGACCATAAGCGCCGGCACCGGCCAGGATATCAGCGGCGTCATCCTCGGTCATGCGGCCATAAACATAGCCCCAGGCGCCCGGCATCGACAAAGCCACCGAGGCCCCGGTGTTGCAGGCTGACAGGCAGTCAATTGGCAGCACCGTCACCCCTTCCGGCACCGGCAAAGCCGCGATGGCCGCCCACAAGCGGGCACCCATGCAAGGGCCCTCCTCGGTCAGGCCCGCTTTGCAGGTCATGCAGATGTGCAGTCTTGCGGCCATCATCATCCATTTCCCCGTGGTCGCGTGACGCCTGCGATACCGGGCGGTCACGTTTCCACATCATCTTTCAAGGGGAAATGCCGCGAACAGGGGGACCCCCCCCAACCCGCCACGGCACACCCCGTCCGTCAAAGTCGTCCAGCGCTGGCAGGTCTCCCGGCTTGCGAAGCTGGGGTAGCCCCCCGATCAGCCGCCTTCCCAGATACCCGGTCTAACGGGGGCCCAGTGGTATGGCTGACCTCTTCGGTCACGGTCGCGGGGGCGGCTGCATCCGAGGCTTTCGCCTGTCGCATTCCCTTTTGGCCTGTCGTAAGACAAGCACCAGCGTCGCCTCACCTGTGGCAGGATGGGCGCATAACGTCAAGGACACCAGCCGCCATGTCATCCGCCGAAACCGACACCCCGCCTGAATCAAGACCCGAAACCGACGCGACCGATGCGCGCCACAATGCCAAGATGGCCAAGAAGAAGGCCGCGCGTGACAAGATCATGGCGGGCAAGGCCGGGGACCGCGGGCTGATCCTTGTTCACACCGGCACCGGCAAGGGCAAATCCTCCTCTGGCTTCGGCATGATCCTGCGCTGCGTGGCGCATGAGATGCCTTGCGCCGTGGTGCAATTCATCAAAGGCGCGTGGGATACCGGCGAGCGCAGGCTCTTGACCGATAACTTCGCCGACCTCTGCGAATTTCACGCCATGGGCGAGGGTTTTACCTGGGAAACCCAAGACCGCGCCCGTGATATTGCTGCCGCCCAAGCCGGTTGGGCCAAGGCGAAAGAACTGATCCGCGACGAGGGTATCCGCTTTGTCCTGCTGGATGAGATCATCATCGCCATGCGGTACGATTATATCAACGTGGCCGAAGTGATAGCTTTCCTGAAGGCCGAAAAGCCCCCCCTCACCCATGTTTGCCTGACTGGTCGTGGTGCCTCCGAAGCCTTGATCGAAGCGGCCGACCTTGTCACCGAAATGACCCTTGTGAAGCACCCCTTCCGTTCCGGCATCAAGGCGCAACCGGGGGTTGAGTTTTGAAGCTGATCGCCTGGGATTTCGACGGTGTCCTGAACAAGGGCCATCAGGGCGGCTTTCACGACTGGCAATCCAGCTTCGAGGCTGACCTTGGCGTCTCGGCATCGGTCTTCACCGAGTTCATGTTCGGTTCCGGCCAGTTCGCCCGGGTGCTGACCGGCCAGCGCGACCTTTTGGACCTGCTGGCCGAATGGAAAGCCACCCACGCCGTTCCGCATGATGTTGAAACCGTGCTGGACTACTGGCTGTCCAAGGACGCCAATCTGGACACGCAGGTGCTTGGCTGGCTTGACGCCTGCGCGGTCCCTGGCGTGATCGCCACAAACAACGAACGGCACAGAGCGGATTACATGTGGCAGAAGATGGGCTTTCACACCCGGATGCAGAAGATTTTCGCCTCCGGTCCCCTTGGGGTGAAGAAGCCCGACGCCGCCTTCTTTGGCGCGATTGAAGTTTGGTCAGGCTTGGCCCCGCAGGAAATCTTGCTGATTGATGACGCCGAAAAGAACGTTCTGGCCGCCGCCGCCCGAGGCTGGCAGACCTTCCATTTCACCGAGGCCACCCGGGACGAACTGCCTGAA
The DNA here is from genome assembly GCA_043721775.1 of Rhodobacterales bacterium. Taxonomy (GTDB): domain Bacteria; phylum Pseudomonadota; class Alphaproteobacteria; order Rhodobacterales; family Rhodobacteraceae; genus Stagnihabitans. The sequence goes on along the minus strand of JAYSQA010000157.1, from coordinate 9,070 downwards.
CTTCTGGCGCTAACCGCATGAATGCCATCATGATTCAAGGCGCAGGCTCCAACGTCGGCAAGTCGCTGATCGTCGCAGGGCTTTGCCGGGCGGCACGGCTCAGGGGCCTGTCGGTCGCCCCCTTCAAGCCGCAAAACATGTCCAACAACGCCGCCGTTACGGTGGACGGCGGCGAGATCGGCCGCGCTCAGGCCCTGCAAGCCCTCGCCTGCGGGCTGGAGCCGCACACCGATATGAACCCCGTGCTTCTGAAGCCTGAATCCGAGGTCGGCTCACAAGTCATCGTGCAAGGCAAACGCGTGGCCACGGTGAAGGCGCGCGACTATGCCGCCCTGAAACCTGCGCTGATGGCCCCGGTGCTGGAAAGCTTCCACCGACTAAGTGCTGCGCATGACCTTGTGATCGTCGAAGGCGCAGGCTCGCCAGCCGAGGTCAACCTGCGCGCCGGTGACATTGCCAACATGGGCTTTGCCATGGCCGCTGGCGTGCCCGTGGTGCTGGTTGGCGATATCGACCGGGGTGGCGTGATTGCCCAGATGATCGGCACCCAAGCCGTGCTGGCGGCTGCGGATGAAGCGCTGATAAAGGGTTTTATCATCAACAAGTTCCGTGGCGATCCTCGGTTGTTTGATGATGGCTACCAGCTGATCGGACAGCGCACCGGCTGGCAAGGCCTTGGCGTCCTGCCCTACTTCCCGGACGCTTGGCGCTTGCCCGCCGAAGATGCCCTCGACATCGCCCATACCTCTGGCCAGGGCGTGAAAATCGCCTGCCTGCAACTGGCACGCATCGCCAATTTCGATGACCTTGACCCGCTGAAATCGGAACCCGGCATCCAGGTCGTGATGATCCGCGCTGGCGAGGCGATCCCCGGCGATTGCGCCCTCGTCATCCTCCCCGGCAGCAAATCCACCAGGGGCGATCTGGCATACCTGCGGAGCCAGGGCTGGGACATCGACCTTGCCGCCCACCACCGCCGAGGTGGCCGCATCCTCGGCATTTGCGGCGGATATCAGATGCTTGGAACGCTTGTTTCAGATCCTGAAGGCATCGAGGGCCCCGCCGGTGAAACCGCAGGCCTTGGCCTGCTGGATATCCAGACCACCATGACCCCGGACAAACGCCTGACCCGCACCCAAGCCATCCACGCCGCCACCGGCCAGCCGATCACGGCTTACGAAATCCACATCGGTCGCTCTGATGGCCCCGACAGCGCCCGCCCCTTCGCCCTGACCCAAGGCCAGCCCGAGGGTGCCACCTCGCCCGATGGCCGCGTCATGGGCAGCTATCTGCATGGCATGTTCTCGGGCGATGCCTTCCGCTCAGCCTTCCTGCACGCGCTCGGCCTGCCCACCACCCCACGCAACCACGGGGCCGAAGTGGAAGACACCCTCAACCACCTCGCCGCCCATATCGAGACGCATCTCGACGTCTCAACCCTCCTGAACCTCGCCCATAGGTAGGATGGGCAATCTGCCCATGCTCCCGGCCAATAGTCACTAGGCAAACATCCGCGCCCACTCCGCCTCGCCGCCCGGCAGACCCAAACGAAGCCAACCGTTCGAATAGGGGAAAATCCGGCTCCAGATCGCCGACCGCGCCAAAAACCCCTGTGCGGCTTGCGCATCCGGCGTGTCATACAACCGGAAAAGCGGTGTGCCACCAAGCGCTTGCCAGCCGAACTTTACGCAAATCGCACCCAGCCTGGCAGCCTCGGCGATCAGCCGCACAGTCGTCAGCCTCGCCCAATCCCGATTCGCCAGCGCCATGGTCCCCACCCCGATCGCTGGCCCCGCAACCGGCCAGGGCCCCGCCAGTTCGCGCAAGCGTGCCACGTCAGCCGCGCGCCTTTTCTTTAATGATCCCTCACAGCCCCCCGCCAGTTCGCGCAAGCGTGCCACGTCAGCCTCACTGCCCAAGGCAAAGCCCAGCCGCAATCCTGCCAGCCCGTAGAACTTGCCGAAACTGCGCAGCACCAGCAGGCCCTCGCGTCCGGCATCCGCCGCAAGACTTTCCCCCGGCATCGGACCGGCAAAGCTTTCGTCCACCACCAGCAACCCGACCTTGCCGACCAGCGCCAGCAGCGCCTCACGCGACCACTGCCGCCCGTACGGGTTGTTGGGGTTCACCACAATCCCCACATCGGCCCCTGGAAGGCCCGCAAGTCCCGCCACCTCCTCCACCTGCCAGCCGAAGGCGCGCAGGCACGCCGCATGTTCATTGCAGGTCGGCGCCACCACCCGCGCTACGCCGGGCGTCCGCGCAGCACAGGCACCATCTGGATCGCCGCCTGCGCCCCCGCCAGCGCCACCATCGGCGCATCGGTGCCTTAAGCCACCGATGCCGCCGCCAGCAGCCCGCTCATTGCCGTCCGTCCGGGCAAAGCCGCAAAAGCCGCCGCTGACAAGGCGGCACCGGATAGGGCACACGGTTGATCCCGGTTGACAGGTCAATCCAGTCTGCCCCGCCGAACTGCGCCCGCGCCCAGTCCAGATTGCCGCCATGGTCCCTCATAGCACCGCCACCACGGCGATCAGCCCGGCCAGTGCCAGCATGGCTGCAAGGTACAGGTTCAATCCACGCCCCAGATCCAGCGGCCCCGGATCGGCAGCCCCCGCGTTCACCCAAGGCTCTGCCGTCACTGCCCCGTCATAGACACGCGGCCCTGACAGCCGGACGCCCAAAGCCCCCGCCATCGCCGCCTCTGGCCACCCTGCGTTGGGGGATCGGTGGTGACCGGCATCCGCCACCATGACCTTCAGCGCCAGGTTCCAGCGCGAACCTGCCACCGCCACGAACAGCAGTGCGGTCAACCGGGCGGGCACCAGGTTCACCAGATCATCAAGCCGCGCCGCAGCCCAGCCGAAGGCGCGGTAACGCGGGCTCATATGGCCAATCATCGAGTCCATCGTGTTGATCGCCTTGTAGGCGGCAATCCCCGGCAATCCGAAAATCACGCCCCAGAACAATGGCGCCACCACCCCGTCCGAGGCGTTCTCGGCCAGGCTTTCCAGTGCCGCCCGCGCCACGCCCGGGGTATCAAGCGTCGCAGGATCGCGCCCGACGATCATCGCCACCGCATCACGCGCGCCTTGCAGATCGCGCCGCGCCAAAGGCCGCGCCACCCGCAGCACATGGTCGTGCAGCGAACGCGATGCCACCAGCGGCCAGGCGAACACCCCGGTCAGGATACCGCCCCACAGGCCCACCGGCAGGCTCCAGACGATCAGTTGTGCGACACTCCACGCAAGGCCCGTGATGCCAACGCAGACCGCAACCCCGTTCAACCGCCGCCGCCAGAACGGCAGAGTGGCAAGGTTCAGCCGCTTCTCGGCCCGATCGATCAGCCCGCCCAACCAGGTGACAGGATGGCCAATGCGGTCATAAAGCCAGTCGGGCCAGCCAAAGCCCGCATCGACCACCATGGCCACCAGCATAGCACCCGCAAACAGCATGACCTACCCCCCGCACATGAACCGGGTGATCCTTGAAAAACCGCTGCTGCGCAAGTCTGCCACCGCCCTTTCCGGTACGGTTCCCGGCGCAAAGATCAGTCCTCGGGCAGCGCCGGTATGGGCAATGCAGAATCCAAGCGCGTCAAGGCTGCGGGCCAGGGCCGGGGTCGGGTCAGCAGCGGGGCCGCGCAGTGCCAAAGTGCGCCGCGCCGACTCGGCTGCCAACTGCGCCATGTGGGGCAGGTCGGCGCCGGGCCAGTCCTGCGCCAGGTCGCTGATGTTAGGGAAGCCGTGGTCATCGGGGTCAGTTCGCTGACGAGCGCCGCAAAAGCCGCCCAAAACCTCGAACCGCGGCAAAGGCGGCAAATCTGCCAGCACCTCTCCCCTGCGTGAGGCCCACAGCACCCGCTCTGGCCGCAAAAACAGCAGTGGGTCAGAGGCGCGCTCTTCGGCAAAGACCGCCTGCATCAGTGCGGTGGCATCCCTGCCACCAGCGACTTGCCCCGCCGCCGCCTGTAGCGCCGTTTGCGCCAATGCAATCAGGCCGGCGGTCGAGGCCCCCGGCCCCACCACCCGGCGGCATATTCACCCGCAACCGGAAGCGGCCCCGCACCGGCAGTCCAAGACGGCGCAACACCCGGTGCAAACCGGCCAAGCCCACCACCTTGACGGGTTGATACAAAGCCATTTGACCGGAGGGCGCAACATCAGCCTCTGCCCACAGCCCGGGACATGGCAAAGTCACCAAAGCCACCGGCCCCGAAGGTCCGAACCTGCCTTGCAGCAACTGTCCGAAATGGCCAAAGACCCGGTTCATCCTGCCCCCGTGTTCGGCGGCAGACTTGCCAAGGTGATGACCCGGACACAAGAGCGATAAGGCGGAATTTGGTGCACCCAGCACGATTCGAACGTACGGCATTTGCCTTCGGATGGCACGGCAAGCCGGAAAATCTGACCCCTCGCTGAGGTCCATTATAACTGTAACGAATTGTATATAATATACTTTTATAGACATCCCTGTTATGCTTTTTACAGTCATCCCACACGGCTGTGTGGGACGCTGTTTGGGAAGAATGATGGCGAACGGGATAAACACGGCCCCGAAACGGGCGAAACTGGAGGCGCGCAAAGGTCCCTATTGGGGCGGCGTGAGCGGCGGACGGGGCGGCGTAAGCCTTGGTTATCGCAAGGCCGCCAAAGGCCCCGGCGCGTGGGTGGCGAAGATCGTGGTCGACGGGAACCGGCTGGAAAAGAAGCTGGGCACCGCTGACGACGAGGCCGCGCCGTCTGGCGCCCTGTCCTACCGCGCCGCCGTAGTCGCGGCGCTGGAGCGAGGCCAGCGCCAGCAAGCGACCATCGAGACGCGACGCGAGGATGGCGCTCCGGCCAAGGGCCCGACTGTGCGCAGTGCGATTGAAGCCTATGGCAAGTTCCGCCTCCGCAGATCGCAACGCGACGGCAAGAACGCCGCCGGGCGGCTGGAACGTCACGTTCTGGGCGACAAGGTCTTGGCCGATATGCCCCTTGCGAAGCTTCGCGCCAGCGGCCTCATGGCGTGGCGGGCGCGCCTTCCGGCCCCGCCGCCCGCGCCTGAAGGCAGGACGGAGCCCGCCCGCAAGCCGATTGCCAAGGCCAGCGTCAACCGGCTGTTGAATGACCTGCGTGCCGCCTTGAACGCCGCCGCAGAGACGCACCAGCGCGAACTGCCGCCCTACTTGCTGGCAGAGATCAGGGTGGGCACCCGTGCCGAGGCGCTGACCGATCAAGCCCGCAAGCAACTGCTGACCGACGCACAGGTGCGCGCGGCAATCGAGGCGGCTTTCGCCCTGGAGGAAGACGGCAAGTTTGGCCGCTTGGTGCTGTTGGCCGCCACGACCGGCGCGCGCTATTCCCAGCTGGCCGCCTTGCAGGTTGGGAACGTGCAGCCCGAACTTGGCCGCGTTCTTATGCCCGGATCAAAGAAGGGCCGATCGGCGCACGCCAAGCCGCCCGTGGCTGTGCCGTTGTCGCCCGACGTCATGGCGCGGCTTACCTCTACCCTTGCGGGCCGCGCGCCAGACGCCCCGCTATTGACCCGCTGGGCCTGCAAGAGCACCGGCCCTTTCCAGTGGGAGAAGCACAAGGAACGGGCGCTGGGCGCGGCGGCTGAAATCGAAAAGCAATGGGCGGCGGTTGTCGCAAAGGCCGGTCTGGCACCGGATACGATCATGTACGCCTTCCGGCATTCGTCGATTGTCCGGGGGCTGAAAGCCGGTCTTCCGGTGCGCCTCGTCGCAAGCTTGCACGACACGTCGACCGAGATGATCGAAAAGCACTATGCCGCCTGCATCGTCGACATGACCGAGGAACTGGCGCGGCGGGCAATCTTGAGCATGGCGGTTTGGTACATCTAGCAGTTGACTTTCTCCCAGCCTGAACCCACACAGATAGTGACGCGATGTCCTGGCGAACACGGTGAACCTGTTTTTATGAAGCATCAAAAACAGTAACCCCCTACGGGCGGAGAACTATCCGCTGTAGGTTCGTCAGGAGCCATCAAATTGCACAAAAGCCCTATCCCTGCGGTTGCGCAGGTAGCGTCAATTTCTTGGCGCGAAGTTGAGTTTCACTCGGTCAAGCGCGCCGTTGAAGTCTTGGGCCTTTCCACTGCTTCCATCTATGCCTTGGAGGCACAAGGCAAACTGGAGTTCCGCCGAATAGCGGGGCGCGTATTGGGGCCGACGTCCGGCTTGGCTGGAGTTGTCGACAGTGCGGAACCTTGGCAAGCTGTGCCCCGCGGGAACCGCGCATGCGCCGATGATGGCCGGCAATGGGCAAGGCGGCCCAGCCCGCCCCCGACATTGCCGCCCTGCCCGGCGACGCGCTGCTGACCCGGCGCCAGCTTTCCCAGATCGCCGGGTTTTCGCTTCAGACGCTGAAGCAATGGCCGGCCCAAGGGCGCGGCCCGCGCGTCGTGACGGTGAAAGGCCGTCCACACTGTCGCGTGGCCGACATTCGCGAATGGATGGGCGCGGCCGACCGCTGGGCCCCGCAGCGGCGCGGCCGACCGCTGGGCCCCGCAGCGGCGCGGCCATGCCGGGCGCGCCTTCCCCTTACATCACTGGCGCCCGAACCGTGGCAAAATCCGTATTCGTCAACCCGCCTGATGGGTCTGCCTTGAAGTTCTACGTCGACAACATGCCGGGGGCCGACCCGGAATGGCGGCAATCAGACGACGAGAACATTCGTTATCTGGGCAACTTCGCGGCGTTCGTCAAAGAGCACAGGCTGTGGAAACTGCCGTTTGACGTGGTGCTCAACTTCGTGCTTCGCCAAACGCTCGAAGCGAAGGACGGAAAAGAAAAGACTTATCGGCTATTCACTGAGCACCCCGAGGTCGTCAGCGAATTGGCACGGCTCAAGATGGAGTCCGCCTTTCAGAACGCATCGCAGCGCGAACGGGCGCCGCGCAAAGGGTCGCCCAAAACCACGGCACACATGGTCACGGCGGCCGACTTTGTCATGGTGGGCAGCCAAATGCCGGGCGCGACATTCTGCGCAAAAGCTACGGCCGCAGCCGCCCGCCTTGGCCCTGGCGTCAACCGGCACCACGTAGGGAGAGGCGTTAAGCACTTCTTTCAAGGTTGCAAGCGCGTCGACGCGACGCGGCAGGCAGTGGGCGCGGATCCGGAAAAGGGCCACGCGGCCATGACCCTGCCGATGGCAATGGACTTCATCGCGGCGAGCGACGCGGAACCCGCCAAGAAGTTGCGCAAAAAGGCGTAGCGGTTTGGCCAGTCGAAACGCACAAATCTACGCCCCATAGTCGCCCCCCGGACAGGAGAGTTTTAGCCATGCTGGAAAGTCACGAACCCGAACTGCGCTTCATCACGCTGAAAGAGGCCGCGACCCGTGCTCACAGATCGTACTCTTGGGCTTGGGACCGGGCGGGGGATGGGCGCTTTGAAACGCGCCGGGGGCCGCAAGGCGCGGGCCTTTTCGTCTCCGAAAACAGCGTGCGCCGCGAGATCGCCAAAGATCGGCAGCGGCGCAAACTGATCGCGAAGCGCGCAGCTCATCTGCGCCTTGTCGTCGACAACACCAATTAGAAAACCGGCCCCCGCTGGCACGGGGCGCTGGTTTAGGAAGGACTGATATGCCGTTTCAATCCAACAGTTTTCCGACCGCAGCGCAATCGCCCGGCGACATTGCCAAGGCGTTCCTTGAACGTCTCGACCCGGCCGGAATGCATCACCTCGTTGCCTTTGACCCACAATCAGACGGCCCAAGCCACGGCAAGACCTTTGCCCCCGGCGCGCTGGACGACGTGGTGGGCTGGGTCAATGAGCGCGCCGGGCTGTTCAACCTATATCACACCGTAAACGAGGTTCGCGCAGACTTCGTCGGCATCAAGGCAAAGAAGGGCGACGTCGTCAGCGTTCGGGCGGTGTGGGTCGATATCGTCCCGCCCGGCGGCGCTGATCTGGACGTGGCGCGCGCTGACATCAGTTCGCGCGTGAGCAAGGCGCCGAACCTTTGCAAGAGCATAATCGTCGACAGTGGGGGCGGTTTTCATGCCTACAGCCTGTTGGCGTCCAAGGTCGCGGCAACACCAGAGAACGTACAATGGGCCGAGGCGCAGGGGCTTGGCATGGCCGAGGGGCTGCGCGGCGACCATGTGCAGAACGTCGACCGGATCCTGCGTTTGCCCGGCCCCGACAACATACCCACCGCGGCCAAGGCCTCCAGAGGCCGCGTGCAACGCCCGGCGCGCGTGGTTAAAGAAACCGGCGAACGGTTCACCCGCGCCCAGCTGGAGGCCGCCGTGGCACCCAGCTACACGGCGCAGACGACCGACAAAAGCCCGCAGATTGCCGCGATTGTAGAGGACTTGCGCCGCTGCGGATATGATCGAGAGGCAATCTTTGAAGACCTGTCGGCAGAGCTCCAGACCAAGTTCAACAGCGTTTTGGCCGATCGGCGCGACCTGGCCCGCTTGTAGCGCGAAGGTGTGAAGGAAGGCGACAAGTCGGGGTCCGGGCACTGTATCGCGCTTGCTGGCGCGCTGCATCGCGTCGGGGGTTACACCCACGAGGAATTCGCGCACCTTGCGGGGGCGTGGCCGCTCGCTGTGAAGCCCGGCGATGACCGAGAAGAAAAGCTGACCGAACGGGAATTGGCGCGGGCGTGGGTCACGTCGCAGCCGCGGGGGCTGGATGAATGGTTTGACCTTCTGCCCGATGAAGGGAAGTTCGCCGGCAGGCGCTGGCGTGGCGGCCCAAGGCACAGACGCACGGCGCTCCCTATCCGTGATCAGTTTTGACGAAGCAGCCAACGCCGCGTTGGAAAGGGGCGGCAAGCCGCTGGTTAAGGGCCTGCTTGATCAAGGCGCCCTGTCAGTGCTCTACGGCCCCAGCAACGTGGGCAAGACCTTTGTGGCCTTGGATCTGGCGTTGCATGTCGCAACGGGCCTTCCTTGGTCGGGAATGGGGACCGCAAAGTGTCGCGGTCCGGAACCTGTCAACGACTTTGCGGCATTTGGGTTTAGGCTTGGGCTGGCTCGGTTTTCCTGGGCGGGGTGATCCAGACGGCGGTCGGGATTTGGGGTGGTTTGGGGTGTTGGCGGACGAAGCGCT